>NZ_JAKZHU010000003.1 GCF_022568795.1 Arsenicicoccus dermatophilus
TGCCCTGGACCGAGGCTTCGTTGTGCACGGTGCCGGTGTTCATGTCGGCCTGGGTGAGGACGTAGTTGGCCACGTAGCAGGTGGTGGTCCGGCCCGGGTCGAGGATCGGCTGGTCGCAGACCCGTCCCGCTAGACCGAGCTTGGCGTCGGTCAGGTTGAGCAGGTTGAGCGTGACGTTGCCGGTGTTGGTGACCAGGAAGGTGTACGTGATGGTGTCACCGGCGTTCGGTGACGCCGTCACCGTTGTCGGCCACGGCGGAGGACTGCTTGTCCAGCGCCAGGGTGGGGGTCTGCGTCAGCAGCACCTGGTCGCGTTCTCGACCAGTCACGGTGGTCTTCTTCGGGTCCAGCCCCGCGACGGTCGCGGTGTTGTCTCACGCGACCGGCGTCGAGGTCGGCCTGGGTCAGCGTGTAGGCCTTCGACGGGCAGGACGCCGTCGCGCCGGGCGCCAGGGTGGCCGCGCACAGCACGTTGGACATGCCGACCTTGGGGTCCGAGACGGTGACGCCGGTCAGGGTGGTGGCCCCGGTGTTGGTGACCGAGAAGGAGTAGGTCACGGTGTCACCCGCGCTCGGCCCGGCCGGCTGCGCCGAGTCGACCAGGGCGCCGGTGGGTCTCTGTCCACGGTCACCTGCGAGGGGTGGGTGTCAGGGCGCGGCTGGCGCCGTCGTCGAGGGAGGGTACGACCTGCGCTTCCGGGCCGACGGCCGTGACGTGGGCGGTGTTGGTGATCGACCCCGCGTCGATGTCGGCCTGCGTCAGCGTGTAGGTCTGCGCCGCGCCGTAGCACCAGTCCCCCTGGCCCGGTGCCAGGCCGTTCGGGTGCTGCTGGTCCAGCCACTGGCAGTAGGTCGAGCCGCTGGTGCTCGTGGTCGGGTCGAGCCGGGAGTCGAGGAGGTCGACGTGGTGCAGCGTCGTGGTCCCGGAGTTGATCACCCAGAAGCGATAGGTCACGGTGTCGCCCGCGTCCAGCCCGTTGCCGTCGACGTCGGTGAGCCCGATGTCGGTCTTGTCCAGGGTCACCTTGGTGGCGCCGGACGTCGCGGTGGTGGTGCTGTCGGGGGCGGAGGTGACCGGGGCGCCCTTGGGGTCGGTACCCGAGGCCGTGGCCTTGTTGGTCACGGCACCGCTGTCCACGTCGGTCTGGGTCAGGGTGTACGTCTGGGCCGAGCAGACCCGGCTGGCACCGGCGGCCAGGGGCGTCACGCCGCAGGCCAGGTTCTGGGCCTTGACCAGCGGGTCGGTGTAGGTCACGTTGCTGATCGACACGGTGCCGGTGTTGATCACCGTGAAGTAGTACGTAAGGGTGTCGCCCGCGTCAGGTCCGTTGCCGTCCAGGTCCATCAGCTGGCCTGCGGTCTTGTCGATGGTCAGGCCCGGCGTCTTCGCGAGGGCGTCGGCGACGGCACCCGTCGCGGTGACGGCGCTGCCCGTGGTGGGCGTCCCCGTGGCGGTGACCACTTGGTGACGGTCCCGGCGTCGAGGTCGGCCTGGGTGAGGGTGTAGGTCGTCTTCGCCACCGCGATGGTGCAGGTGGCCTGGCCGCCCGGGGTCAGGGTGCCGGTGCAGGGCTCGTTGGACAGGCCCAGCCTGGGGTCGGTGATGGCGACCGAGCTCAGGGTCGTGGTCCCGGTGTTCGTGACCACGAAGGTGTAGCCGATCGTGTCGCCGACGCTGTTGCGGCCGTCACCCGAGGCGTCCACGACGCCCCCGGACTGCTTGACCACGCTCAGGGTGGTCGACCGGGTCACGGGGGTGGCCGTGCCGTCCGCGCCGGAGAGGACCTGGCCCTTGGGGGTGGTGGCCGAGGAAGTGGCCGAGTTGTCGACCGAGCCACGGTCCACGTCCGCCTGCGTCAGCGTGTAGACGCGGGTCAGGCAGGTGATCGTCGCGCCCGGTGCGACCGACGTGGCGCCGCAGGAGCTGTTGGTCAGGCCCAGCATCGAGTCGGTGACCGCCGGGGTGAGCGTGACGTTGCCGGTGTTGACGATCACAAAGGTGTAGGTGATCGTGTCGCCGGGTCCGGTCTTGCCGTCGCCGTTGTCGACGATCGGCCCGGCCTGCTTGTCGAAGACGTACGACGGGGTCGACGCCACCGTGGTGGTGGTGCTGCCGGGGCCGGTCACCGTGGTGCCGTCGGGCTTCGTCCCCGAGGCCACGGCGGTGTTCGTCACCAGGCCGGCGTCGGCGTCCGCCACCGCGAGGGTGTAGGGCGCCGAGATCTGGCAGTCGCGGCTCGCGCCCGGCGCCAGCGCGCCGGTCCCGCAGGCCACGGCGGACAGACCCAGCTTAGTGTCGGTCACGGTCACCGGGTCCAGGCTCACGGTCCCGGAGTTGGTCACCTTGAAGGTGTAGGTGATCGTGTCGCCGGCACCGACCTGCCCGTCACCGTTGGTGTCGGTCAGGGCGCCGGCGGTCTTCGCCAGCGTGATGCCCGAGCTCTGGGTCACGGTCACGTCGGCGGTGTCGCCGCCTTGCACGACCGTGCCCTGCGGCGAGGTGCCCGCGATGGTCGCGGCGTTGTGCACCAGGCCGGCGTCGATGTCGGCCTGCGTCAGGGTGTACGTCGCCGGGGTGCAGCTGCGCTGGGTGCCCGCCGCCAGCGGGGTGGAACCGCAGGCCACGTTCAGCTTGAGCAGGGTGTCGGTCAGGACGAGGTCGCTCAGCGACACCGTGCCGGTGTTCTGGACCACGAACTGGTAGGTGATGGTGTCACCCACGTCGACCTTGTTGGTGCCGTTGGCGTCCACGATGGACCCGGCGATCTTGTCCAGCGTCACGCTCGGAGTGGGCGCGACCGGGGTCGTGGCGGTGCCGTTCGCCTTGACCTGCTGACCGGAGTTGGTCAGACCCGACACGGTCGCGGCGTTGTCGACCCGACCGGCGTTCGCGTCGGCCGCGGTGATGGTGTATGTCACCGGGGCGGTGGTGCAGGTGCGGGTCTCGCCGCCGGCCAGCGGGCCGGTCCCGCAATCGACGTTGGTCAGGCCGAGCTTGGTGTCGTTGAGCTTGATGCTGTTGAGCGTGACCGAGCCGGTGTTGGTCACCGTGAAGGTGTACTGCACCGTGTCGCCGGCGTCCTGCTTGCCGTCGTTGTTCGCGTCGACGTAGTTGCCCACCTGCTTGACCAGGCTCATCGACTGGGTCGGCGACAGCGGCACGGACGCGGAGGCGGTGCCAGGCACGACCGTCTTGTCGGGCGCCAGGGCGCTCGCGGTCGCGGTGTTGTTGACCATGCCCAGGTCGATGTCGGCCTGGGTGATCGTGTAGGCCGGGGAGGTGCAGGTGATCGAGGCGCCGGGCGCCACGGTGCCGCTGCCGCACACCACTCCCGCCATACCGATCTTGTTGTCGGTGATGGCGACCGAGCTGAGCGTAACGGTTCCGGTGTTGGTGACGGTGAAGGTGTAGCTCACCCGGTCACCGGCGTCCTGCTTGCCGGTGCCGTTGCTGTCGACCACCGAGCCGGCGGTCTTGGTGAAGCTGTATGCCGGTCGGGTCGTGACCGGGATGGTCACGCTGTCGGAGGCGGTCAGCGCCGCACCGATCGGCGGCTGCCCGGAGACGGTCGCGGTGTTGACGATCTGCGCGGCGTCCAGGTCGCTCTGGGAGACCGTGTAGGCCCGCCCGGCCGTGGAGGCGAAGCAGTACTGCGACTCGCCCGGGGCCAGGGTCCCGGTGCCGCACCGCACGGTGGCGAGGCCGAGCTTGGCGTCGGTGATCGTCAGGTCGGACAGGGTCACCGTCCCGGTGTTGGTCACGTAGAAGCGGTAGGTGACCGTGTCACCGGCGCTGTTGCGACCGTCGCCGTTGGTGTCCACGACCGCGCTGGCCGTCTTGTCCAGGACCAGCCCACGCTGCTGGGTGATCGGGGTGGAGGTCGTGTCGGGGGTGGAGGTCACCGGGGCGCTGCTCGGGGCCGGTCCGGTGGCCGAGGCCGTGGCGGAGTTGTCGTAGGTGCCCGCGTCGATGTCGGCCTGGGTCAGGACGGAGGTCTTCTGGAAGCACTCACGGGCGACGCCCGGGTCCAGCGGGGTGGCCGGGTTGCACGCCTGACCGGTCAGCTGGAGCTTGGTGTCGGTCACCGTGGGGCTGTACAGCGTGAGCGTGCCGGTGTTGGTGATCACGTAGGTGAAGGTGATGGTGTCACCGGCGTCTGTCTTGCCGTTGGCGTTCGCGTCGGCGATGACCCCGGCCTGCTTGTCGAGCGCGATGCTCGGCGGCTGGATCGGGTAGGTCGACGGGATCGTCGAGAAGGTCGTGCGCTCGGTGTCCGAGCCGGACACCTGGGCGCCGCTCGGCGGGGTGCCGATCGCGGTGGCGGTGTTGACCAGGGTGTCGGCGTTGATGTCCGCCTGGGTGATCGAGTACGTCCTGCTGACGGTGCAGGTCCTGGTGTCGCCCGGCAGCAGCGTGCCCACGCCGCAGTCCACGGCGTTGAGGCCGAGCTTGGTGTCGGTGACAGTGACCGGGTTGAGGGTCACGGTGCCGGTGTTGGTGACCACGAAGGTGTAGGTCAGCGTGTCACCGGCGTCCGGGCCGTTCTTGTCCGGGTCGGACAGCGCGCTGGTGCGCTTGTCCAGGGTCAGGCCCGGGGCGGTGGTGAAGGCCGTCGACGTGGCGTCGGTGCTGGTCACCGTGCGCCCGCTGGTCGGGTTGGTCGCCGTCGTCGTGGCGGAGTTGTTGACCGCGCCGGCGTCCACGTCGGCCTGGGTCAGCGTGTAGGTCTTGGCGGTGCAGGTGCGGGACTGGCCGGGCGCCAGCGGGCTGGTGTCGCCGGCGTCGCAGACCTGTCCGGTCCACCCGACCTTGGCGTCGGTGACCGTGACCGGGGTCAGTGACACGTTGCCGGTGTTGGTGACGGTGAAGGTGTAGGCGATCTGGTCGCCCGCGGTCACGGTGCCGCTCTTGTCCACGTCGACGACGCCGGCGGTGGAGCCGAGACCGCCGCTCTGCGGGGTGACGGCCTTGTCCAGCGTGATGGCGGGGACGGCCTGGATCGGGACGTCGGCCATGCTCGTGGCCCTGGCCTGGGTGGCGGCCGGGTCGGAGCCGGTGCCGGTGGCGGAGGCGTCGTTGTGCACGTTGGCGGCGTCGACGTCGGCCTGGGTGATCTGGTAGGTCACCGGGGTGCAGTCGCGGGACTGACCCGGCTCGAGGGGCGAGGTGCTCCGGGCGTCGCACACCCGGTCGGTCAGGCCCAGCTTGGCGTCGGTCAGGGTGACGGCGGCGAGCGACACGTTGCCGGTGTTGACGACCTGGAAGGAGTAGGTCACCGAGTCCCCGACGTTGCGGACGCCGTCACCGTTGACGTCGGTGTAGGCCGCGGTCTTGGCCAGGGTCAGGGCGACCTGGGCCGGGATCGTGGTGGACTCGCTGTCGGTGGACGTGACGTCCGCGTTCTGCGGGGAGAAGCCGTGGATGGTGGCGGTGTTGTCCAGCGTCCCGGAGTTCACGTCCGCCTGGGTGACCGTGTAGGTGTAGTCGTTGCAGCTCGCGGTGGCACCGGGTGCCAGACCGCCCGCGAAGCAGGAGGTGTAGTTCTGCGCCAGCTTGGCGTCGACGAGCTGGACATTGCTCAGCGTGACGTTCCCGGTGTTGGTCACCGTGAAGCGGTAGGTGATCTTGTCACCGATGTCGATGCGGCCGTTGGCGTTGACGTCGATGAACGGCGAGGTGGCCGGCGTCGTCGACGCGAGCGTCTGCTTGTTCAGCAGGATGCTGGGAGTCGTGGTGACCGGCACGGTGGCGGTCGCCGGCCCCTCGGCGAGGGCGCCCGAGGGCGCGTTGCCCTTGGCGCGCGCGGTGTTGTCGACCTTGCCCGCGTCGATGTCGGCCTGGGTCAGCTTGTAGGTCACGGTGACGCCGCAGGCGCGGGAGGCGCCGGGGGCGAGCGGCCCGGTGCCGCAGGCGACGGCGGCCTGGGAGATCTTGGTGTCGGTGATCGAGATCTGGTCCAGGGTCACCGACCCGGTGTTCTTGACCGAGAAGGAGTAGTCGACGGTGTCACCGGGGTCGGTGACGCCGTTGCCGTTGCTGTCCTTGACCTGGGTGGCCGTCTTGGTGAGCGCGAGCAGCGGCGCGGCGCCGATCGTGGTCGACGCGGCGTCCTGCGCGCTGATCTCGTTGCCGACCGGCGGCTGGGCGTAGGCGTAGGCGGTGTTGTTGACCGCTCCGGAGTCCACGTCGGTCTGGGTCAGGGTGTAGGTGTAGGGCGTGCAGGCGCGGGTGTTCCCCGGGGCCAGGGAGCCGGTGCCGCAGGCGAGGCGGTTCAGGCCCAGGCGGGCGTCGGTGAGCACCAAGGTGCTCAGCGACACCGAGCCGGTGTTCTTGACCGAGAAGGAGTAGGTGATGGTGTCACCGGCGTCGGTGAGGCCGTTGTTGTTGGCGTCGATGACAGAGCCGGCGGTCTTGTCCAGCGTGAGGGCCGAGGTGCCCTGGACGGTGCTGGACGCGTTGTCGGTGGACAGCACCACCGATCCCGAGGGACTGGTGCCCGAGGCGGACGCGGCGTTGTCGTAGGTTCCGGAGTCCAGGTCGGCCTGGGTGATCGAGTGGGTAGCCGTCGGGCAGTCGACGGTGGCACCCGGGGCCAGGGAGCCCGCGCAGGTGTTGTTGATGCCCAGCTTGGAGTCGTTGACGGTCACCGGGGCCAGGGTCACCGTGCCGGTGTTGGTCACGGTGAAGGAGTACGTCAGCTGGTCGCCGACGTCGGTGACGCCGTTCTTGTTGACGTCGACGATGGTGGCGGAGGCCTTCTTGTCCAGCAGGATCGACGGGCTCGGGGGCACCGTCAGGCTCGCGGAGCCGGTGGCGGTGACGCTGGAGTTGTCGCTCGCGGTGCCGCTGGCGGACGCGGTGTTGTCGACCTTCCCGGCGTCGATCTCGGCCTGGGTGAGGACGTGCGCCTTGGTCGGGCAGGTGATGGTGGCGCCGACGGCGACGTCGCCGCAGCTGAGGTTGGTCACGCCGAGCTTGGTGTCGGTGACCAGGACGTTGGCGATCGGCAGGTTGCCGGTGTTGGTGACGGTGAAGGTATAGGTCACCGTGTCGCCGGCGTTCTGACGGCCGTCGTTGTTGGTGTCGACCACCGAGCTCACGGTCTTGGCCAGGTCGATCTTGGGACCGGCGGAGATGGTCATCGTCTTGGACGCGGTGCCGGTGGCCTGGCGCCCCTGGGGGTCCTGGCCCGTGGCGGTCGCGGTGTTGTCCACCTTGCCGTTGGTCACGTCGCTGGCCGTGATCGTGTACGACCGGCTCGGGGAGCAGGTCACGCTGTCCCCCGGGGCGAGCGTGGTCACCGAGCTGTTGCAGGTGAGGGCGCTGATGCCCAGCTTGCTGTCGGTGATCCGCAGGTTGGTGAGGTTGACCAGACCGGTGTTCTTGATGGTGAAGGTGTACGTGATCGTGTCCCCGGCGTCCTGCAGACGGTTGCCGTTGACGTCGACGATCGGGGCGGCCGACTTGGTCAGCTGGAGCGAGGGCACCGGCGGCAGCGGCGGGGGCACGCAGGCGACGTTGTTGGTGGTCACCGCGTCCTGGGTGCCGGGCAGCGCCACGGAGTTGTACAGACCGGTGCCGGGCTGCTGGGTGTTGCACGCGACGGCCTGGTTGGAGTCGGTGTAGTGGAACTTCACCAGCACGGTGTAGGTGTGCGTGCCCCCGGCCTGCAGCGTGGTCCCGGCGGGAGCGAGGGTGTACGGCCCGGCACCGGTGGCGCCGGTGCCGGCGGGGACGGCCGGCCCGCTCGTGGTCCAGGTCGCCGAGTCCACCGCGATGTTGGAGGCGAACTGCGGGCGGTCGGTCAGGGCGCCATACTGCCCATCGACCTGACCGGTGTTCTTGACGGTCACGGTGTAGGACACCGTGTAGGTGCCGTCGGCGGCGGGGCCGTTGACCACGCCGGCGGACTTGGCCGCGTCGAAGACCGCAGTCCGCACCGGCGGGTTGACGCACGCCGCGTTGTTGGTGAGCGAGGTCTCCGAGGCACCCGAGAGGGTGATCGAGTTGTACAGACCGGTCCCGGAGCCGTTGCAGACGGTGGCCAGGTTCTGGTCCAGGAAGCCGAAGGTGACCGCGACCTTCCAGGTCATGGTGACACCCGGGTCGATCTGGGTGGAGGCCCCCGCCAGGACGGCCGAGCCGCTGCCGGTCACCGAGCCGGACGTGGCCCCGCCGCCGGTACCGGTCCACGAGGTGCCCTTGACCGCCAGGTGGGTGGTGTCGAAAGCTGGGTTGTCGGTGAGCGGCCCGACGATGGCGTAGCCCGCACCGGTATTCGACACCGACACGTCGTAGGCCACCGTGTAGTTGCCGGACGCGTCCGGACCGGTGATGGTGCCACCGGACTTCACCGCGTCGATGATCGGCTTGAGCACGGTGACCTGGGTGGCGTCCTTGGTGGTCACCGTGGTGTTCGTGGAATCGGTGCCGGCGACAGTCGCGGTGTTGGTGTAGGTGTTCTGCGCGACCGGTCCCAGACAGGTGTAGGTCTTCTCCTCACCGGAGGCCAAGGCCGTGTAGGTCACCTCGCAGGCCGGCGCCAGCGGGTCGGTGACCTTGACGTTGTTCAGGGTGGTGGCACCGGTGTTCTTGACGGTGATCTTGAAGACGGGCTGGACACCCTGGTTGACGGTCTGGGTGTCCGTGCCGTCCTGCGCGGCCTTGGTGATGCGCACCTGGGAGACGGGCACCGAGATGGCGGCGGACTGCCAGACGTACTCGTCGCCGCTGGTGCCGAAGCGGTAGTTGATCAGCGAGGTGCCGGTCACGACGTTGGTCAGGTTTACGCTGCGGGCGTCGACGTTGCCGTTGAAGAAGGTGCCGGAGGTGCTGGCCCCGTACCGCACCGCCCCGTCGGAGTAGGACTGGCCGATGTTGCTGGTGCTGCCGGTCTGGTTGGCCAGCCTCGTGTAGGTCGTGCTGGTCCCGACGGCATATTCCGCGTAGTCACCGGTGATGTTGTTGTCACCCTCGATCAGGCCGTAGGACGCGCGGGCCCCCGAGGCGACGGCGGTGAAGCCGGTCAGCTGGACGGCGTCGGCGCCCTCGCCGCCGGTCTTGCGGATCATGCCGTCGTAGAGCACGACGTTGCGCGCCTGTGACGCAGCCACACCGGTGATCGCGGTGCCGAAGTCGTAGACCACCGACAGGGTCCACCCGGCCGCCATGCCGTAGTCCTGGACACCCCACACGTTGCCGACCGTGATCGTCTGCGCGGACCCGGTGGCGATGGAGGCAAAGGCGTCGGTGACGTCGGCCTGGGCGGTGTAGTACTGGTTCGCGCCGTTGGCCGCCTGAGCGACACCGTCGGCGGCAAACACCGCCGGCGGGTAGGCCTGGTAGGACCCGGTCCCGACCTTCAGGCTCACCGGAGCGCTCGCCGGGGAGCTGGGCTCGCCGGGGATCAGGGTGCCCCCGCCCCAGGCCAGGGTGCCGTTGTTGTTGTAGTACCCGGTGGTGCCGCCCCAGTAGAGCATCGCCTTGACGACCTTGGCGCCGCTGGGGATCGTGAGCGTTCCCTGGGTGGAGTCGTAGGTGGTGGTGTCGCCGTCGACGTCGACCGGGGTCATGACGAACGCACCGTTGTTGTTGGTGGTGCTGCCCGTCTGCCACTGGGAGCACGCGCTCGTCGTGCCACAGCCGAGGACACCGTTGCCGATGGTGATGAAGTCACCGTTGACGACGTCGTTGTAGGACTCGTTCATCGGGTCGACGATCGAGGCCTGGGCAGGGGTGGCGAAGGCCAGCATGAGGGCAGCGAGGACCGCCATCACCGCGGACACGGCGATGGCGGAGCGGGTGCGCCACGAGCGCGAGTCGTGACTACGCACCGTCAAGACTCCGGACGACCGGTTGCTGCTGGCCATGTGACCCCTTCGGTGGCGCGGCAGGGGGATGCCGCACGGTGAGCGATGAGAGAGCGCTGTTTCACACCCTCAGCAACCTTCCAACACTGAGAGTGCAGAGGGTCGATGCTCAATATGGCACGCCAACAGCAGACATGACGCAACGTTGCTCAAAGTAACTTTTCGTAGTGCACCCATATGAGTGACTCACGGTCGGGAGGGATCGGACACCTCGGACGCGGTGGTCACGTCCACCCGGCAGAGATGATGCTCCCGGCCACGCCGCTGACCTGCCGCGTCGGGTGACCTCCGCCCGCAAGGACTGGGCCGCACGGGTGGAGGTGGGGCCGGGAGTCACCCGTCCGTCGCCATCCGGCGTGGTCAGCGCAGGTGGCCGAGCACCCCCACCGCAGCCACGACGAGGGTCACCAGCAGCACCCCCAGGTCGCCTCGGCCCCTACGAGCGGGCTCCGCCCAGGTCCGCCGGCCCTGTCGGACGACGACGGAGGAGAAGCCCCGCGCCTCCATCGCCACCGCCGTACGACCGGCCTGGCGCAGCGCGAGGACGAGCAGCACGAAGGTCGACGCCGCCGCGTCCCGCACCGGCGCGAGCACCCCGCGGCCACCGGCCACCGCCCGCACCCGGCGCACCGCCCGCAGCTCGGACGCCGTGGCCCGCAGCTCGTCGAAGCGCTGCAGCGCCACCACCGCGGCCACCACGGGCCGGGCGGGCAGCCGCAACCGCTGGCAGAGGTGGTCGCCCAGGGTGAAGGGCTCCAGGTAGGCGCCGACCAGCACGCCCGGCAGCGCCGCCGTCGTCATCCGCAGGGGTGCCAGGGCTGCGGCGAGGGCGTCGTGGTGCTCCGACCAGGCCCAGCCCGACCACCACAGGGAGACCGCGGCCACGACCAGCGGCCCCAGGCGCAACAACGGCTGCGGCCAGCGCAGTCCGCACAGCGCGACCAGGGCCGCGAGCTCCGCGGCGAGGAGCGTCAGACCGGCCGCGACCGACGGTATGGCCAGACCTACCACCGCGGCCACGAGCAGGAGCAGCAGGAGTGGCAGCGGGGAGGCGTGCGGGGCCAGTCCTTGGCCGCGTCGTCGGGGATCGCGGGGTTGCCGGTCGGGGCGCGGGAGGGCGACCTCGCGGGTGGCGCCGCCGACGAGGAGCCGGTCGTGGGTGGCGGCCACGACGGTGGTGCCGGCGCGGGCGGCGGCGTGCGCGAGCCCGGTCACGGCGGCCCAGGTCTGCCGGTCCTGCCCGACGGTGGGCTCGTCCAGCAGGAGCACGCCGGGGCCGTGGACCAGGGCGGCGACCAGCCCGAGGCGGCGCTGCTCGCCGCCGGACAGGTGGTGCGGGTCGGCGTCGAGGCGGTCGGTCAGCCCGACCACGGCGAGCAGGGCACGGGCGCGGCGCTCGACGGCATCGAGGTCCTGGCCCAGGGCGCGGGCGGTGACCTGGGCCTCGTCCAGCACGGTGCGGGCGACGAGGGGCAGCTCGGGGCGCTGCGGGACCCAGCCGACGACGGCGGCGAGGTCGGGGCCGTCAGCAGCGTTCGGCGGGCCGTCGACCCCGTCGAGGCGGGCCAGGCCGCGCGTGGGCTCGTCGAGGCCTGCGGCGAGCGCGAGCAGGGTGGACTTGCCCGCCCCGGAGGCGCCGGTCAGCGCGACGAGCTCACCGGGCGAGGCGGCCAGCTCGACGTCCTCCAGCACCACCACCGGCAGGCGCTCGACCTGCCAGGAGGCGAGTCCCGGCTGGGTCTGGCGCTCGTGCTCGGCGACCTCGACCTCGAGGCCGGCGGGGCGGACGGGCGTGACCAGCGGGAGTTCCACCGCCGCCGGCGTGGGTGCCGGGGCGCCGGGCACCCACAGCCCGAGACGCGTCAGGTGCTCGGCCTGCGCGGCCAGCGTCGCCGCGAGCGGCCCGTCCGCGACCACCTGACCCCGGTCGCCCAGCACCACGAGCCGCTCGCACAGGTCGGTCCAGGGGGCCAGGCGGTGCTCCACGACGACGAGCGTGGCGCCCGAGGTGGCCACCGCCTCGGCCACGGCCGCCCGCACCTCGGCGGCGGCGCAGGGGTCGAGCATCGAGCAGGGTTCGTCGAGCAGGAGCAGGCCGGGGCGCAGGGCGAGCACGCCCGCGAGCGCCAGCCGCTGGGCCTCGCCCCCGGACAGGGCGCGGGTCTCGTGGTCCTCGGCATACGGGAACCCGACCGCCCGCAGCGCCGACCGCACCCGCTGCCAGATCTCGGGGCGCGGCGCCCCGGCGCACTCCGGGCCGAAGGCCACGTCGCGGCCGACGGTGCGGGCGACGACGGCGTCGGCGGGGTCCTGCAGCAGCAGCCCGGCCTGCGCCGGCGGCGGCGCAGCGGCCGCACCGGTGCCGGCCATGCCCTCGACCAGGCCGGGAGCCACGGCACCGTCGGTCACCTGGACCGACCCGGTCAGCGCCCCGCCGCCGGTCTCCTCCAGCACCCCCGCCAGCGCGCGCAGCAGCGTGGACTTGCCCGAGCCCGACGCACCCGCGAGCAGCACCCGCTCCCCCGGCGCCACCTGCAGGGACACCCGGTCCAGGACCGGCGCGTCCAGGCCGTGCGGCAGCCAGGTCAGGTCCCGCGTCGCGACGGCGGCCCCGCCGCTCATGCGGTGCGTCGCGCCTCGCGGGCCTCCTGGGCGGGCGGGAAGGCGTCGACCGCGCCGGACCGCGCCAGCGCCCGGACCAGCGCGCCGGCTCCGAGACCGGCGATCACCGCGCCGGAGATCATCCCGAGGGCGAGGTAGACGAGCTTGTGGACCGGCGCGAGCTGCGGGACGTACTGCCACCACTCGTAGCAGCAGATCTCCAGGACGGCCGCCAGGACGCCACCGAGCACGGCCGTGAGCAGGTCGAAGCGGCGCCAGCGCCACACCGCCATCGCGAGCTCCACGCCCAGGCCCTGCAGCAGCGCGGACAGCATCACCAGCGCGGCCCACTTGTTGCCGAGCAGCGTCTCCACGGTCGCGGCGATCAGCTCGACGTAGAGCGCCGCCCCCGGCCGCCGGACCAGCAGGGCACCGGCCACCGCGGGCAGCAGCCAGACTCCGAGCACGAGCGAGCCGATCGGCGCATAGACCGCGGCGGGCCCCTCGACGAGGTGGTAGAGCGAGTTGTCCCAGGCCCAGAAGGCCACGCCCATGGCCACGGCGAGGACGGCGCCGACGACGAGGTCGATGCCGCGCCAGCCCGTGAGGGGGCGGCGGGCGAGGACGGACCACGTCGAGCGGGTGCCCGTCGCGTCGGTGGGGCGGGTGGTGGTCGCCATACGAGAGATCTCCTGGTCGCTGCCAAGAGGGAGAGGCGCCGGAGCACCTCGAGAAGCTCGACTCCCTTCGCCGGTGCTAGCCGGAGCAGGTTCGAGGGTCTGCGGACCGATCCGCACTCTCAGCGCTGCGTGCGCTCCCCTGTCGTGGAAAGGTGACGATAACCGCAAGGACGTGTGAGACTCAACGCATGGGACCTAACCTCTGGAAGCTCATCGGCACCGGGGCCGCCGCGCTCGCCGGTGTCGTCGCCAACAAGATCGTCAACACCAGCTGGCAGAAGGCCACGGGCAAGGAGGCTCCCTCCGACCCCACCAACCCCGAGGTCGACTGGAAGGAAGCGCTCGCCTTCGCGGCGCTGTCCGGCGTCGTCATGGGCGTCGCCCGCCTCGTCGCCCAGCGCCAGACCGCCAAGGGCTACGTCGCCGCGGTGAAGCGTCAGAGCAAGGACATCGGTGAGGTCGACCTCCAGGCCCAGGCCGACATCAGCAGCAACCGCGCCTGACCGCAGGCACGTCCGAGGCCCGCTCCCCGTCGTGGGGGCGGGCCTCGCTCATGCCTGGGGACCTTGCCCGAGGCGGTCCTGCAGCAGGTCCAGCAGCGGTCGCTGCCCGGCGACCAGGCGCTCGCGGGCGGCCGGGAGGGTCAGCCACTCGGCCCGGTCGAGCTCGGGGAAGCGGATGACCCGGCCGGACCCGCGCGGCCACTCCATCTCGACCTCGGTGCAGGACACCAGCGCGAGGTCGGGCGCGGCCACGGCATACGCCTGGACGACCTTGCCGCCGGACTGGCGGACCTGGCCGAGGTCGAGCCAGGGGCCGGGCGGGGCGGGCACCCCGAGCTCCTCGGCGACCTCGCGGCGGGCCACGGCCTCCAGGTCGGTCTCCCCGGGCTCCACCTCGCCCTTGACGATCGACCAGGCGCCGGCGTCCTTGCGCGCCCAGAAGGGGCCACCCATGTGGCCGACCAGGACCTCGAGCCCGTCGGCGGTGTGGCGATAGGGCAGCAGTCCGGCGCTGGTGCGAGGCATGGCGTCAGCCTAGGTCGGGTCAGTCGGCCGCGAGGGCTGCCGAGGGACTCACCCGGGCGGCCCGGTGAGCCGGTATGACGGACGCGGCCCATCCTGCGGCCAGGGCGACCCCGGCGACCAGGGCGAGGCGGGCCCAGGGGACGTCGATCGCCACGGTCAGGTCGCCGCCGAGCGCGGCGTGGGCCGCGGCCACCCCGTAGCCCACCCCGAGGGCCAGCCCGACGAGGGTGCCGACGCCCGCGAGGGTGAGCGCCTCCAGGCCGAGCATGGCGCGCAGCTGGCGTCGCTCGAGCCCGAGGGCACGCAGCAGGCCGGACTCCTGGGTGCGCTCCAGGACGGACAGCCCGAGGGTGTTGCCGATGCCGACGAGGGCGATGAGCACCGAGAAGGCCAGCAGCCCGGTCACCACCGTCAGCGTGGTGTCCATGACCCGCTGCAGCTCGGCGCGCTGGCCGGCGACCGAGGCGGTCTGGCTGCCCGGGATCTGCGCGGTGTCGGTGGCGAGCCGCTCGGCGGTGGCGGCGGCGTCCGAGGTGGGGACGAGCCGGACCCAGGCGACAGCGGGGGCGGCGGGGTCCAGGCGCCGGGCGGTGGCGCCGGTGACGACGGGGGTCGAGGGGTGCTCGTCGCTGACGTGGGCACGCAGCTCGAGCGTGCGGCCGCCCTGGGTGAGCCGCACCCGGTCGCCGGTGCGGGCGCCCGTCTGCGGGGTGAGCAGGACGGTCCCGTCGTCGAGCCCCGCCAGGCTCGGGGCGCGGCGGGAGACCTGCACGGCCTCGGGGGTGATGCCGGTGACGTCCTCGGCCTGCGGGTCGCGGCCGGCGATCGACAGGGTGGGGTGCAGCCTCGTGACCAGGGCGGCCTGCTCGACCACGCGGCTGCGCCGGACGGTGGCCAGGTCGGCGGTGGTGAGTCCCTTGGCCGCCTGCACCGTCGCGTCGACCGGGTAGCGGCGGTCCAGCGCCTCGTTGCCGGACCGGGTGGCCGACGCGGCGGCGACGGTGGTCGTGGTGATCAGGGTGACGCCGACGAGCAGGGCGGAGGCGGTGGCGGCCGCGCGGGCCGGGTTGCGCCGGGAGTTGTCGACCGCGAGCGCGCCGGGCACTCCCCAGAGACGAGCGGGTAGGCCGCCCACGAGCGCCGCCAGGGCCGGCACCACCACCGGCGCGAGCAGCATGATCCCGACGAAGGACACCAGGCCGCCGGGCACGCCGAGGGCCATCGAGTGGGCCCGGGCGCCGAGGACGAGCAGCACGGTCCCGGCCACCGCCCCGAGGGCCCCCAGGACCAGGCGGGTGCGGGCGACCCGGCGCCCCCGGGAGGCCGGCTGCGGCCGCAGCGCCGCGAGCGGGGTCACCCGGGTCGCCGCGCGGGCCGGCGCGAGCGCCGCGACCACCGTCACCAGCACGCCGACGACCGGCGGGACCAGCACGGTGGCGGGGGCCGCGGTCAGGCCGCCCAGGTCGAGGGGCGTTCCCGCGCTCAGGCGGACCGCGCCGGCGGCGAGCGCCAGGCCGAGCCCCACACCGACGAGCGAGCCGACGACGCCGACGAGCACCGCCTCCACGACGACCGACCCGCGCACCTGCCGGCGCTCGCCGCCGATGCAGCGCAGCAGCGCGAGCCGGCGGGTGCGCTGCGCGACGAGGATGGCGAAGGTGTTGGCGATGACCAGCATCGCCACGAACGTCGCGATGATCGCGAAGACGAGCAGCGCCGAGGTGATCACGGCGACCTCGCTGCCGAGGTCGGCGATCCGGGCGTCCCGCTCCTCGGCGCCGGTGCGGACGGTGAGGCTCTTGGCGGCGGGTAGCGCGGCCACGGCCGCCTTGAGGCGAGCGGCGTCGGTGGCGCCGTTCCCGGCATGCACGGCGCGGTAGCCGGTCGTCCCGGTGAGGGTCCACAGGTCTCGCTCGGGCAGGAAGCCCCAGGGATTGCCGGTCGCGTCCACGGCGTCGGCGCCGGGGTGGACCAGGCCGACGAGGCGCAGGTCGCGAACCTGGCCGTCGGGCAGCGGCTTGAGCCGCACGACCTGCCCGATCGCGAGACCGCGGGAGCGGGCGACGTCCGCCGCGAGGGCGATCTCGCCGGCGGCGGGCAGGCGACCGGCCTCCAGCGTCGTGGTGGGGCTCAGGCGGGGCACCGACCGCAGCGCGAGGAAGGCCTCTCGCCCGCCGACCAGCTGCCGCACGAATCCCGTGGCCACGGGGCGCACCTCGGTGTCGGGGTGGGCGGCGCGCAGCTGCTCGACGAGGGCCGGGGGGACCGTGCCGTCCCGCCCGGGGCCGGTGACCACCACCGCGCTGGCGCCGACGGTGGCGCGGACGTCGCGGGTGAGCCGCGAGGTGAGCGAGTCGCTCAGCGCGAGACAGGCGGTGATGAAGGCGACGGACACCGCGATGGCCACCAGCACGCTGACCAGGCGGCGGCCCTGGCCGCGGACGTCGGCTGCTGCCAAGGAGATCGAGGTCATCACTCAGGCCCCCAGTCCGCGCAGTGCGCCGAGGACGTCGTCGGCGGTGGGCTCGCGCAGCTCGCCGGCCAGGCGACCGTCGGCGAGCAGGAGGACCCGGTCGGCGTAGGTCGCGGCGCTGGGGTCGTGGGTGACCATCACGACGGTCTGGCCGAGCTCGCGGACGCTGCGGCGCAGCAGGTCGAGCAGCTCGTGGCCGGTGACGCTGTCCAGGGCACCGGTCGGCTCGTCGGCGAAGATCACGTCGGGTCGGGTCACCAGCGCTCGGGCGACGGCCACCCGCTGCTGCTGGCCGCCCGACAGCTCGCTCGGCCGGTGCCGCAGACGATCCCGCAGCCCGAGCACCTGCACGACGTGGTCCAGCCAGTCCTGGTCGGGGCGGCGGCCCGCCAGGCGCAGCGGGAGCAGGACGTTGGCCTCCGCGGTGAGCGTCGGCAGCAGGTTGAAGGCCTGGAAGACGAACCCGATCCGCTCGCGCCGCAGCCGGGTCAGCCGGGTGTCGTCCAGCGTGGTCAGGTCCGTGTCACCCAGCCACACCTGGCCGCTCGTGACGTCGTCCAGCCCGGCCGCGCAGTGCATCAGCGTCGACTTGCCCGAGCCCGACGGCCCCATGATCGCGGTGAGCTCGCCGGCGGCCAGGTCCACGTCCACCCGGTCCAGCGCGACGACGCGGGTGTCCCCCTCGCCGTAGGTCTTGGTCAGCTCCCGCACCCGCACCGCGGGGGCGCGGGTGGCGGACCTGGTCGAGGGGGCTGCGGCGGGTGCGAGGCTCATCAAGGGCTCCTGAGGAATGGCGATCGAGGACGTCCTCGACGCTAGGGAGCCGGGTCCGTCGCGCGGATCCGCCTGCGGGGCGGTTGCTCTCGTCATACCCAGGTCGTATGCCGGGAGGGGACCTGCGACCCCGGTCGCACCTTGCTCCCTCCCCACCTCGAGCTCCGAGCGCAGGAGAGAGCGGGCGCGAGAGGCTCCGGGGCGTGGCGGGCGGGGCGTATGGCGGGCGCAGGGGGTCAGGCGCGGGGGCGGACCAGGCCGGTGTCGTACGCGAGCACGACCATCTGCACCCGGTCGCGCAGGTGCAGCTTGGCCAGGATCCGACCGATGTGGGTCTTGACGGTGGCCTGGGCGAGGTAGAGCTCGGCCGCGATCTCCTGGTTGGTCAGGCCCTGGCCGACGGCGACGAGCACCTCCCGCTCGCGCTCGGTCAGCGGGGCCAGTCGCTCCTCGGCGCCGGCGGGGGCCGAGGCACCCTCGTCGGGCAGGTCGGGCAGGAAGCGCTCCAGCAGCCGGCGGGTCGCGCTGGGGGCGACCACGGAGTCCCCGTGGTGCACCGCGCGGATGGCAGCCAGCAGCTCCGCCGGCCCCGCGTCCTTGAGCAGGAAGCCGCTCGCCCCGGCCTTGAGGGCGGCATGGACGTACTCGTCCAGGTCGAAGGTCGTGAGCACGAGCACCCGCGCCGCGGCGCCGGACGCCACGATGCGGCGGGTCGCCTCGACGCCGTCCATGCGGGGCATCCGGATGTCCATGAGCACCACGTCGACGTCGTCCATCCCCGAGGCTGACGCGCCCGCGGTCGTGGGCCCGGCGACGCGCGCCACCGCGGCCGCCCCGTCGCCCACCTCCCCCACCACGGTCATGTCCGGCTGGGCGTCGAGCACCATGCGGAAGCCCATCCGGACCAGCTCCTGGTCGTCGGCGAGCAGCAGCCGGATCGTGTCGTCGGTCATGAGTCTCCCTGTCCCAGGGCGGCGGTCGCGGCACCCAGCGGCAGGCTAGCAAGCACCTCGAAGCCCCCACCCAGTCGCTCGCGGGCGACCAGCTCGCCGCCCACGGCCGCCATCCGTTCGCGCATCCCGACGAGCCCGTTGCCGTGCCCGTCCCGGGATCCGGGGCCCTCCCCCGGGCCTGGGCCAGGCCCGCTCCCGGTGTCCCGCACGGCGAGCTCGACGCGCCCGGGCAGGTGCCGGATCTCGACCGTCACGCAGGCGCCGGCGCCGGCGTGCTTCATGGCGTTGGTCAGCGCCTCCTGCACCACGCGATAGACCGCCATGCCCTCGGTGGCCCCGAGCGGCGCGTGCCCGGCGGGGTCGCCCACCACGGTCAGGGTCGCCGGCATCCCCGCCTCGTTGACCTTGGCGACCAGCTCGTCGACCTGGTCGAGCGTGGCCTGCGGGGCATAGGACACCTCCTCGCCGGACTCGCGCAGCACCCCGACGAGGCGGCGGGTCTCGGCGAGGGCGGTGCGGGCGGTGTCGCCGATGGTGGCGAGGGTCCGGGCGGCGACCTCGCGGGCGGCGTCGGGGTCGCCGTGCTGGACGGCATACCCCGCGCCGTCGGACTGCACCACGATCACCGACAGGGAGTGGGCGACGATGTCGTGCATCTCGCGGGCGATCCGGGCCCGCTCCTCCTGCGCGGCCAGCCGCATCGAGGAGTCGCGCTCGCGCTCCAGGGACCGGGCGCGGTCCTGCAGGGAGGCCAGCAGGTCCCGACGCTGGCGGGCGAGCACCCCGGGGACGTAGAACGCCACCGACAGGGCGGCGCTGAACACCCAGTTGGTGATCCCGTAGACCACCGGGTTGCCGACCCCGTGCCCGTCCCGCAGCGACCAGTCCCAGGACCCGAGCACCGCTCCCACCAGCGCGGCGCCGAGCCACCAGTGCCGCCACTCGCGCCGGCCGTAGGCCCCCACGGCATAGAGCATCAGCAACGCGCTGAGGTCGACGGGCAGCACGGTGTCCCACAGCCACAGCTGGGTCAGGCACCCGACGGCGACCACGGCGATGGCGGCGTCCGGTCGGGTGCGCCGCCACACCAGCGGCAGCACGAAGAAGCCCACCAGCCAAGCCATCGCGGCCCACGCGGACCCGAGGCGGCTGTCGGGCACGCCCCCGGAGGAGGCGGCGAGTGGCGCGACGCCCAGGAGGGCCCAGACGCCGTCCACCAGCATCGGGTGGGCGGCGATCCAGGCGCGCAGGCGGTGCAGTCGGGTCACCGCTCCACGCTAGGTCGTGGGCCACCGCCGGGTCGTCATCCCCAGGTCTGACCTGTGGCCGGAGCCCCCCGGTCCGCACCGCCGGGCAGGACGGACCGGGCTCAGGAGAGGTCGAGGGCGGTGGCGATCGGGACGCCCGCGCGATAGGACAGGTGGACGTATGACGGCGCGTCCAGCAGCGTCAGGTCCGGTCGCGCGCCGATCCCCAGGTGCCCCACGTCGGAGCGCCGCAGCGCCGCGGCCCCGCCCCGGGTGACCGCGAGCAGCGCCTCGGCCGGGGTCATCCCCATCTCCCGCACGGCCAGCGCGACCACGAAGGGGATGGACGAGGAGTAGCACGTGCCCGGGTTGCAGTCGGTCGCGAGCGCCACCGAGACGCCGGCGTCCAGGAGGGCGCGGGCGTCGGGATAGGGCGAGCGGGTGGAGAACTCCACGCCCGGCAGCAGGGTGGCCACGGTGGTCGCGGCGCACGAGACCAGCGCGTCCACGTCGGCGGGGGCCAGGTGGGTGCAGTGGTCGACGGACGCGGCCTGGAGCTCGCAGGCGAGCTGCACGCCGGGTCCGGCGGAGAGCTGGTTGCCGTGGACCCGCAGCTCGAGCCCGGCCTCGCGGCAGGCGAGCAGGACGGTGCGCGCCTCGTCCCCGTCGAAGGCGTGCGCCGACGCGGGCTCGCAGAAGACGTCGCCCCAGGCGGCGTGCGGCGCGCAGGCCTCGAGCATCGGCCCGGTGACGAGCTCGACGTACTCCGCCCGTCGGTCGCGGAAGTCCGCGGGGACCACGTGCGCCCCGAGGAAGGTCGTCTCCTCCACGCCGGCCTCGACGGCGAGCCGCAGCATCCGGGCCTCGTCCGCGACGGACAGGCCGTAGCCGGACTTCACCTCGACGGTGGTGGTGCCCTGGGCGCGCATCTCGGCGAGGCGATAGAGCAGCAGGTCCTGCAGGTCCTCGTCGGTGGCGGCGCGCGAGGCCGCGACGGACACGGCGATGCCGCCGCCGTCGTAGGGCTCGCCGGTCATCCGGGCGGCGAACTCGGCCCCGCGGTCCCCGGCGAAGACGAGGTGGGCGTGCGAGTCGACGAACCCGGGCACCACGCACCGCCCCTGGACCGAGATCACCCGGTCGGCGGCGGGTGCGGACGCCGCGGGCCCGACCCAGGCGACCGAGCCGCGCTGCGGGACCGCCTCGCCCTCGAGCATGCGGTAGGCCGAGACCCCCGGGGCCGGCAGGTCGTCGACGAGGACGGCCGCGTCGTGCAGCAGCCCGAGGGGTGACTCGTCGCCGAGGGTCGGGTCGGCGGTGACGAGCTCGCCGATGTCGGTGACCAGCAGCGAGGTCACATCTCCTCCAGGAGCTGGTCGAGGGCGGTGCGCAGCATCAGGGCCACCGAGCCGTGGCGGTGGTAGCCGCCCTCGACGACGACGCGGCCGCCGACGACGACGGTGTCCACGTCGCCGGAGGTGGCGGCGTACAGCACCTGCGCGGGCTTGGCGCCGACGGTGCGCACCGAGTCGAGGCGGACGTTGCACAGGTCGGCGAGGGCGCCGACCTCGAGCCGTCCGCCGTCGGGCCACCCGAGCGCGCGGTAGCCGTTCTCGGTGCCGATGGTGGCGAGCTCCAGCGGCGTGAACCGCCCCCGCTCGTTGGTGACCAGGCGCTCGTGCATCTCCAGGGAGCGCAGCTCGCCCCAGGGGTCGATGGCCACGTGCTGGTCGGTGCCGATGGACAGCGGCGATCCGGCGCGGTGCAGGTCGTAGGCCGGGCCGATGCCGTCGGCGAGGTCGCGCTCGGTGAGCGGGCAGAAGCACGCGCCCGTCCCGGAGTCGCCGAGCAGCCGGATGTCCTCCTCGGTGAGGTGGGTGGCGTGCACGGCGGTGGTGTGCGCGGACAGCACCTCCTCCTCGGCGAGCAGCTGGGTCGGGGTGCGGCCGTAGCACGCGAGGGTGGCGGCGTTCTCGGCAAGCTGCTCGGACAGGTGGACGTGCAGCGGCATCGGCGCCTGGTGGACGCCGCCCGCGTCGCCCGCCATCTCGGCGATCTCGGTGAGCTGGTCCCGCGGGACCGCGCGCACCGAGTGGATCGCCGCGCCGACGCGGAACTCCGGGCCCTCGACGAGCTGGCTGACCCGCCCGGCCCAGGACTCGGCCGAGCCGTCCCCGAAGCGGCGCTGGGCGCTGTCGAGGGGGTGGTAGCCGCCGCCGTCGAGCCCGCCGGTGAGGTAGCAGGTGTCCAGCAGGGTGAGTCGGATCCCGGCGTCGGAGGCGGCCTCGCGCAGGGCGTGCCCCATCTCGTTGGGGTCGGCATAGGGCCGCCCGTCCGGCTGGTGGTGCACGTAGTGGAACTCGCCCACCGTCGTGAAGCCCGCGAGCACCATCTCGGCGAAGACCGCCCGGGCCAGGTCACGGTAGTTGTCCGGGGTCAGGCGGGTCATCACGGCATACATCCGCTCCCGCCAGGTCCAGAAGTCGCCGCCGGAGGCATGGGTCCGCCCGCGCAGCGCCCGGTGGAAGGCGTGCGAGTGCGCGTCGGCCATGCCGGGGAAGGTCACGCCCTGGAGCTTGGTGTCGCCCGGTCGCGGGTGGGTGCGGACCTCGATGGCGCTGATCCGGTCACCGCTGACCTGGATGCGCACACCGCTCGTGATCCCGCTCGGCAGCTGGGCGTGCTCGGCCCAGAAGGTCGTCATCGTGGCATCTCCTCGACATGCCCGCTGCGGGGGCAGCGACGGCGGCTCCACCCTAAGCCCGGGCCTCGGCGGTCAGGTCGGTGACGACCCGGCGCAGCGCGTCGACCCCGGCGTGGCAGTCCTCGACCTCAGCGTGCTCCTGCGGCGAGTGGGAGATGCCGGTGGGGTTGCGGACGAAGAGCATGGCGGTGGGGACGCCGGCGCCCGCGAGGATCCCGGCGTCGTGACCCGCGCCGGTGCCGAGCAGGGGCGCGTCGTCGAGCAGCACCGACAGCCGGGCCGCCAGCTGCGCGTCGAAGCCCGTCTGGGGGGTCCAGCTCTCCTCCACCGCCTCGACGCCCACCGTGCGGGCGACCTCGGCGACCACCTCGCGCACGTCGGCGTCGACCGGGCCGCGGGCGTCCAGCCAGGCGGTGACCTCGGAGGGGATGGCGTTGACGCCGCCGGGGACCACGCGGGTCTTGCCGATCGTGGCGACGCAGGCGTGGGTCTCGGCGGCGCTGCGCGCGGTGAGGATGGCCGAGGCCAGGCGCAGCATCGGGTCGTCGCGGTCCTCCAGCCGGGTGGTGCCGGCGTGGTTGGCCTGGCCGACCAGGTCCAGGCGCCAGCGGCCGTGCGGCCAGATCGCGGTGCCCACGGCGACCGCGCGGTCCAGGTCGGCCAGGCCGCGGCCCTGCTCGACGTGCACCTCCACGAAGGTCCCGACCCGCCCGACCGCCTCGTCGTCGCGGCCGATCGCTCCCGGGTCGCACCCCGCGGCCCGCAGCGCCTCGGCCAGGCTCACCCCGTCGTTGTCGGTCAGCGCCAGCGCCCGCTCGGGGGTCAGCGCGCCGGTGACGACCCGCGAGCCGATGCACGCGACGCCGAAGCGGGCCCCCTCCTCGTCGGCGAAGTTCACGACGCCCAGCGGCACCTGGGGGGTATGGCCGGCGGCGCGCAGCGCGTCGACGGTGGCGAGCGCCGTGACCACGCCCAGCGGGCCGTCATAGGCCCCGCCGTCCGGCACCGAGTCCAGGTGCGAGCCGATGACCACGCCGGGACCCTGGGTGTCCGGGTCGCCCCACCAGGCCCACTGGTTGCCGAGGCGGTCCTCGACCAGGTCCAGGCCGCGCCGGGCGCACTCCCCCGCGAACCACTCGCGCAGCGTGGCGTCCTCGCGGGTCCACGCGAACCGCCGGTAGCCGCCGGAGCCGGCCCGCCCCACGGGCTGCAGCTCCGCCCACATCCGGTCGAAGTCCGTCACGGCAGGGCTGGGAGAGGTCGGCGTCGACATGCCCCGAACCTATCCCCGACCCTCGTGACAGGTGTCACGGGGGCGACGTGACAGCCGCCCCTGCCGGCGGCGACCGGGAACGGACCAGGCTGGGAGCCATGACGACACCAGCGATCGAGCTGCGCGACCTGCGCAAGGAGTTCCGGGTCAAGGGGGAGACGGTCACCGCCGTCGACGGCCTGGACCTGACCGTGCTGCCCGGCGAGGTGGTGGCCTTCCTCGGGCCCAACGGCGCCGGCAAGACGACGACCCTGGACCTGGTCCTCGGGCTCACCTCCCCCACCTCCGGGACGGTCCGGACGTATGGCGGCGCGCCGCGCGCAGCGGTGCGGGCGGGGCGCGTCGGCGCGGTCCTCCAGAGCGGCGGGCTGCTCGACGACCTCACCGTCCGCGAGACCGTCCACCTGGTCGCCTCCACCTACCCCGAACCGGCGCTGCGCTCCCGCGCCCACGTCGCCGAGGTCGTCGAGCGGGCCGGGCTCACCCGCCTCGTCGACCGCCGCGTCGCCACCTGCTCCGGCGGCGAGCAGCAGCGGCTGCGGTTCGCGCTCGCGCTGCTGCCCGAGCTGGACCTGATGATCCTCGACGAGCCCACCGCGGGCATGGACGTGCAGGCGCGCCAGGACTTCTGGGCCGCGATGCACGCCGACGCCGCGGCCGGCCGGACCGTCGTCTTCGCCACCCACTACCTCGAGGAGGCCGAGCACTTCGCGCAACGGATCGTCCTCGTCGCCCGCGGCCGGGTCGTCGCCGACGGCACCACCGCCGAGCTGCGCGCCCGCTCGTCGACACGGGTCGTCTCCGCGGACGTCGACGCCGCCGACCTGTCCCGCGTCCAGGCCCTCGTCGCCCGCATCCCCGGGGTCGGGCAGGTCGAGACCACCGGGACCGGACGGACCGGCATACGGCTGACCGCCCGGTGCACCGACTCCGACACCCTCGCCCGCGTGCTCCTGCAGGAGGGAGCCCGCGAGCTCGAGGTCGGCCGGGGCTCGCTGGACCAGGCCTTCGTGGACCTCACCGGCGGCGCAGCCACCGACAGCGCTCCCGCACCCGCCGACCGCACCCGCACCCTGGAGCTGCAGCGATGAACGTCACCTACTACCGCTACGAGCTGGTCCGCGAGCTGCGGGACCGCGTCGGCCTGTTCTTCACCGCCGGGATGCCGCTGTTCATGTACCTCGTCTTCGGCGCCTCCCGGTCGTACGGCGCCGGCACCGCCGGCCACGGCAACCTCGCGGCGCACGTCATGATCTCGATGGCGCTGTACGGCGCGATCAGCGCCACCTCCTCCCTCGGCGCGGCCGCCGCCCTGGAGAAGACCCTCGGCTGGGGCCGCCAGCTCGGCCTGACGCCCCTGGCCGACGGGCAGTTCGTGCTGGTCAAGGCCGCCGCCGCGGTCACCATGGCCGCCCTGCCCGTCGCGGTCGTCTATGCCACCGCCGCCGCCACGGGCGCCCGCGCCGAGCACCAGGTGTGGTGGCAGTCGGCCCTGCTCGTGGTGCTCGGTGCCGCGATGTTCGCGCTCCTCGGGCTGTGCTTCGGGCTGGGGATGCGGTCGCGCTCGGCCGTCGGCGCCGCCAGCGGCGCGCTGGTCGTCCTAGCCTTCCTCGGCGGGCTGTTCATGCCGCTGTCCGGCGTCCTGCTGCAGCTCGGGCGGTTCACCCCGCTGTATGGCGTGACGCAGCTTGCCCGCTGTCCCCTGACGGGCGGGCGCACCATCGACGGCGACGGCCACCTGGTCGCCGAGCCGCTGTGGATCCCGCTCGCTAACGTGGCGGCATGGCTGGTGATCCTGGGGGTGCTCGCGACGCTGCTGGTGCGCCGCAGCCGGGAGCGCGCGTGACCGACGGCGTCGGCCCGGGCGCCGCCCCGAGCGGGGCCGGCCCGACGGAGGCCGGCGCCGCCGCGGCGCCCGGGCCGGACAACCCCTGGGTGCGGTTCGCCTGGATCCTGCCCGCCGTGTGGCTGATCTTCCTGGTCTATCCCGGGATCGCCATGGTGCGGGCGCCCCACCCGGTCTGGGTGCGGGCACTGGGCCTGGCCGACCTGGTGGCCTTCGGCGCGGTCTTCGTCCACGGCTGCGCCCGCTGCTGGGCCGAGACGGCGTGGCCGCGGTTCCCCCTCGCCCATCGCCTGTTCGCGGTGCTGGTCGCCCTGGTGGCGGGACAGCTGCCGGTGATCGGGCTCGAGGCCCTCGGGATCGCGCCGTTCCTGGTGTCCTTCCTGGCGTTCACCTTCCCGCTCGCCCTGGGTCTGGCCCTGACCACGGTGGTGTGGGCGTTCGCCCTCGGCATACCGCTGCTCACCGGCCAGGGATCGAGCTGGGTGGGGATGCTCGCGATCCTCGGGATCGTCACGGTGAGCACCTTCCTGACGCGGGTGAGCAACGCGCGCGGGCTGGAGTACGACCGGGCCGTGGAGCGGCTGCGGCTGTCCGAGGAGCGCGAGCGGGTCGCGCGGGACGTCCACGACGTCCTCGGCCACTCCCTCACCGTGGTGTCGGTCAAGGCCGAGCTCGCCGAGCGGCTCCTCGACGTCGACGTGGAGCGGGCCCGGGCCGAGCTCGCCGACGTCCGCGCGCTGACCCGCACCGCCCTGGCCGAGATCCGCGAGACCGTCGGCGGCCTGCGGGTGGCCGTGCTCGCCGACGAGATCGACGCCGCCCGCACCACCCTGACCGGCGCCGGGATCGAGCCGGACCTGCCCACCGACCTCACCGTCGTCGACCCCGCCACCGCACGGTCCTCGCCTGGACGCTGCGCGAGGCGGTCACCAACGTCGTCCGCCACGCCGGCGCCACCCGCTGCACGGTCCGCCTCGGCGCCGGGTCCCTGGTGGTCGAGGACGACGGACGCGGCCTGCGCGCGGGCCGCGAGGGCAACGGGATCCGCGGCCTACGCGAACGCGTCGCCGCCGTGGATGGCCACCTGGCCCTCGCCGGCGGCCCCGACGGCCGCGGCACCCGGCTGGAGGTGACCCTGTGATCCGGCTGCTGCTCGCCAACGACCAGGCCATGGTGCGCGGGGCGCTCGCCGCGCTGCTCTCGCTGGAGCCCGACCTCGAGGTCGTCGCCCAGGTCGGGCGCGGCGACGAGGTGCTGCCCGCGGTCCTCCGGACCCGCCCCGACGTGTGCCTGCTCGACATCGAGATGCCCGGGCTCGACGGGATCGCCGTGGCCGCGCAGCTCGCCCACGACACGACCGGGGTGCGGTCGCTGGTGGTGACTACCTTCGGGCGGCCCGGTTATGTGCGGCGGGCGCTGGAGGCCGGGGCCTCGGGCTTCGTGGTCAAGGACGCGCCCGCCTGCGAGCTGGCCGAGGCCGTGCGGCGGGTCCACGCTGGGCTGCGCGTCGTCGACGCGGCGCTCGCCACCGAGTCCCTGTACGGCGGCGCGTCGCCGCTCACCGCCCGCGAGGTCGACGTGCTGCGACTCGCGCTCGAGGGACATCGGGCGCCGGCGATCGCGTCGAGACTGTTCCTGTCGGCCGGGACGGTGCGCAACCACCTCTCGTCGGCCATCACCAAGACGTCGACCGCCACCGCCGTGGAGGCCGCCCGCGAGGCCCAGCAGCGCGGGTGGCTCTGACGCCGTCCTCCCGGCACACCTGCGGGTGTCGTGCCGAGCGGGGGATCAGGGCAGGGCGGACGGGGGCGGCAGGGTGCGTGTCGGCGCCGGTGCGTGCCGCACGTAGCCCACGATCACGGACACCGCTCGCCCCTGCGGCGACGCCGGCTGCTCGGTGTCGCAGACCGACAGGTGCAGCATCACGATCATCAGCGCGACGGCCACGGCAGCCACCGTCTTGAGACTTCTCATCGGATCCCCTCAGGAGGTGCGCACCCGGCGGCCGCACGACTGTCAGACGCAGCGATCCCCTGAATGGTTGTATCCCGCACCCTACTTCTTTCGGGCGCACCCCCGGAGCCTGTGGACGACGCAGGTCACCCCCGGCCCGGGGTGCGCGATGCTCGGGTGATGACGGACCCGACGATCACCATCGAGCTCACCCCGATCGAGCAGCAGGTGCTGGGCAGCGGCCTGGGCGAGTGGGGCGGCCCGGTCTCCCCGAACCCCGCCCTGGTCACCCTGCTGGAGTGCGCCGACGCGGCCGACTTCCATGCCCGGACCGACCGCCTCCGTCAGGCGATCTCGAGCGGCGCGGGCCTCACCGCCGAGGACTGGTACTGGGCGCTGGACTGCACCGAGATCGCCTTCGTCAGCGACGGCCTGGGCGTGGGGGTGGAGTGGCAGACGTGCACCGGCCTCGACGACGTCGAGACCCTCCAGGCCCTGCGCGGCCTGCAGCGGCGGCTGCCTCGGCTGCTGCGTCCCGCGGAGCTGCCCAGCCGTATGCCGGACGGCGGCCCCGACCACCCGCAGCAGGGGTGACCGGGGCCGGGCGACCGGGCGGCCGTGGCCGGGCGGCTCAGCCCTCGCGCATGGGGATCCGCACGTCGCGCTCGGCCGCGACCTCGTCGGCCCGCTCGTAGCCCGCGTCCACGTGCCGGATCACGCCCATGCCGGGGTCGTTGCGGAGCACACGGGCGAGCTTCTGCGCAGCGAGCGGCGTACCGTCGGCGACGGACACCTGCCCGGCGTGGATGGAGCGACCGATGCCGACGCCGCCGCCGTGGTGGATCGACACCCAGGAGGCGCCCGACGACGTGGAGACGAGGGCGTTGAGCAGGGGCCAGTCGGCGATGGCGTCGGAGCCGTCGGCCATGGCCTCGGTCTCGCGGTAGGGCGACGCCACGGAGCCGCAGTCCAGGTGGTCACGGCCGATCACCACGGGGGCCTGCAGCTCGCCGCTCGCGACCATGTCGTTGAACTTCAGCCCGGCGCGGTCACGCTCGCCATACCCCAGCCAGCAGATGCGGGCGGGCAGGCCCTCGAAGGCGACCTTGTCGCGCGCCCCCCGGATCCAGCGCTGCAGCCGGTCGTCGTCGGGGAAGAGGTCGAGCACCGCGCGGTCGGTGGCGTAGATGTCCTCGGGGGAGCCGGACAGCGCCGCCCAGCGGAAGGGGCCCTTGCCCTCGCAGAACAGCGGCCGGATGTAGCGCGGCACGAAGCCCTCGATCTCGAAGGCGCGCTCGCAGCCGCCCTTGCGGGCCTCGTCGCGGATCGAGTTGCCGTAGTCGAAGACCTCGGCGCCGCGGTCCTGGAAGTCGACCATCGCCTGCACGTGGGCGGCCATGGACTCGCGCGCCCGGTCGGTGAACTCCTCGGGCTTCTTGGCGGCGTAGTCGGCCCACTCGTCGACCTCGACGCCGACCGGCAGATAGCTGAGCGGGTCGTGGGCGGAGGTCTGGTCGGTGACGACGTCGATCTCGACGCCGCGACGCAGCAGCTCGGGGAAGACCTCGGCGCAGTTGCCGACGACGCCGACGGACAGCGCCTGTCGCGCGCTCTTGGCGGCGAGCGCCTGCTCGACCGCGTCGTCGAGCGAGGAGGCCACCACGTCGAGGTAGCGGTGCTCCACCCGGCGCCGCAGCCGCGCCTCGTCCACGTCGACGACGATCACGACGCCGCCGTTGAGGGTCACGGCGAGCGGCTGCGCGCCGCCCATGCCGCCGCACCCGCCGGTGAGGGTCAGGGTGCCGGCGAGGGTGCCGGCATACCGCCGCTCGGCGATGGCCGCGAAGCACTCGTAGGTGCCCTGCAGGATGCCCTGCGTGCCGATGTAGATCCAGGAGCCGGCGGTCATCTGGCCGTACATCGTCAGCCCGCGCTGCTCCAGCTCGCGGAACGTCTCCCAGGTCGCCCAGTCGCCGACGAGGTTGGAGTTGGCGATGAGCACGCGCGGCGCCCACTCGTGGGTCTGCACGACGCCGACGGGTCGTCCGGACTGGACCAGCATGGTCTCGTCGTCCTTGAGGGTGGTCAGGGTGCGCACCATGGCGTCGAAGCTGCGCCAGTCGCGGGCCGCCCGGCCGGTCCCGCCGTAGACCACGAGGTCGTCGGGACGCTCGGCCACCTCGGGGTCGAGGTTGTTCATGAGCATGCGCAGCGGGGCCTCGGTCTGCCAGCTGCGCGCGGTGAGGGTGGTGCCGCGCGGTGCGCGGACGGGGCGGGCGCCGTCCATGGCTGCCTCCTGCTGGTGATGCGGTCCCGGCAGCACTGCCTGACCGTAGGCCGGAAAGAACGTCCTCCCATCCCACCCCCGGGCAGCACGCCGGACCAGCAGCCCGACCGCGGAACCGTCCCGGATCCGAGACGTCAGCCGAGGACGGCGTGCGTCCGGTGCCGGGTGACCGGTGCCGCCCGCCGCGAGGACGGCGGCGACCAGCGCGGCGGAGCGGTCAGTCCTCGACCCAGCCGAACCCGCGCGCCATGGCGCCGAGCCGGGTGCGCAGGTGGACGATCTGGGTGCCCGTGAGCGTGGGCTCGGCGCGCAGCAGCAGCTCGGTGACCGTGGCCTCGAACTCGCGCGGCGACAGCACGTCCACCTCGCCGTCGGGGCGGTCGTCGCGGACCGCCACCGGGTCGACGGCCTGGGCCCGCAGCCGGCGGACGTCGGTCTCGTCACCGAGCGCCCGGACCTCCGCGGCCTTGGGGCCCTTGGCACCCTCCTCCGCGACGTACTCCACGATCACGCCCGGTCGCACCTGGGACCGGTCGCCGACGATGTCGTTGACGTGGAGGAACACGTCCGGGCCGTCGTCCATCGGGGCGATGAAGCCGTACCCCTTGACCGCGTCGAACGACAGCACCTCGCCCTGGATCACATCCGCCATGACTCGCAGACTACCCACCGTGAGGGGGCCGTGCGGGGATCGCACCGCTCCGGCGCCAGGTCGTGGCCCGCCGCCGGGCGCGGCGGCCCGCGGCAGCCCCCCTCTCCGGGCGGGCCGCTAGGGTCGCGGTGTGGAGCTCCGCATCGCCCAGCTGGCCAACTTCGTGGGCCCGACGTCCGGCGGCATGAAGATCGCGATCGACCAGCTCGCCCGCGGCTACCGCGCCGGTGGCGCGCAGCGGCTGCTCGTGGTGCCCGGCTCCATCGACGACTGGATCGAGACCGAGCTCGGGTGGGTGGTCACGGTGGCGGCGCCCACCGTCTCGGGCGGCTACCGGATGATCGTCGACCCCCGGCCGGTGCTGCGGGCGCTCGAGGCCTTCGGGCCCACCTCGCTGGAGGTCTCGGACAAGACGACCCTGCTCGCGGTCACCGTGGCCGCCAGGCGGCGGGGCATCCCGACGGTGCTGTTCTCCCACGAGCGGCTCGACGCGATGCTCTCGCTGCGGGTGGGGCTGGGCACGGGCCTGTCCCGCAGCCTGCGGCACCCGCTGCGGTGGTTCAACGGGCGGCTGGCCCGCGTCTACGACGAGATCGTGGTCACGAGCGCGTATGCCGCGGGCGAGTTCTCGGGGCTCGCGGCCGTCGACGCGACACGGCTGCACCGGGTGCCGCTCGGGGTGGACCTGGAGACCTTCGCGCCGCTCGACGAGGCCGCCCGCGCCGACATGCCCCGGGACGGCCTGCTCCGCCTCGTCCACGCCGGGCGCCTGTCCCGCGAGAAGGAGCCGCACCTGTCGATCAAGGTGCTGCGCGCCCTGCACCGTCGCGGCGTCCCGGTCCACCTGGACGTGTATGGCGAGGGCCCGATGCGCGGCGAGCTGGAGGCGCTGGCCGCCGGTCTGCCGGTGGTCTTCCACGGGCACGTGGCCGGCCGCGGGGCCATCGCCCGCCGGCTCGGGGAGGCCGACGTCTCGCTGAGCCTGTGCGCGGGCGAGACCTTCGGGCTGGCGGTGCTGGAGGCCCTGGCGTGCGGCACCCCCGTGGTGACCGCCGACCGCGGGGGTGCCCGCGAGCTCGTCGACGACACCTCGGGCGGCTGGGCGCCCGCCGACGACCCCGAGGCCCTGGCCGACGCCGTGCTCCGCGTCGCCGAGCGGCCGGAGGCGCAGCGGCGCCTGGCGGCGCGGGCGCGCGCCGAGCGCTATCCCTGGTCGGCGCCGGTGGAGCGGATGCTGGCGCTGCACCGCGAGCTGGCCGCCCGTCCCCGCGACTGACCGCGGGCGGTCTGCCGGTCAGGCGACCAGGCCAGCGGCCACGCGGTCGGCGTCGGCGTGCTCGGCCGGCGTGAGGCGCGCGGCCGACGCCACCGGACCCGTCCGCACCAGCAGAGGCACCACGACGGCCAGCACCATCGCCGTGGTGAGCACGGTCGCGGGGATCGCCCCCTCGAGCGAGGAGTCCAGCGGCGCCGAGATCCCGGCGACCATGCTGACCGCGAGCAGCACCCGCAGCCGCCGCTGCCCGAGCCGCAGCGGCGCCACGAAGGGCACGACCCATAGGGCGTACCACGCGTGCACGACGGGGCTGAGCAGCAGGACGGCGAGCATGGTGACGGCCAGCCCGGCCAGAGCGGCGGGCCGGTCCCCGGTGCGCGCTCGCAGGGCGACGACGGCGCCCACGAGCACCGCGAGCGCCATGCCGATCGTGCGGGCCACGGTGATGCAGGTCGCCCACACGTCCTCGGCCCCGAGTCGCTCGGCGGCCCAGCCGATCACGCGACCGACGGTGCTCGACACCGAGAAGGGCGTCAGCACCTCCCCGGGCACCGCGAGGGCGGAGACCCACCCGACGCCCAGGTGATAGGGGATGCCGGCGGCGACGAGGGTGGCGACCGCGACCGCGGCGACGGCCAGGGCCCGGGTCAGGCGTGCCCGCAGGGTGGCGTCCGCGCGCAGGCTGACCAGGACGATGCCGACGGCGACCATGCCGGCGGGGACCTTGACGGCGGCGGCGAGACCGACCAGCACCGCGCCCCAGCCCCACTGCCCGCGTCCGGCGAGGGCCAGGCCGGCGGCGGCGAGACCGGCGAGGAGCACGTCGTTGTGGAGCCCGCCGACCCCGTGGGCGATCATCAGCGGGCTGGCGACGACGAGCGCGGTGACGGTGGCGTCGTCGCGTCCGCACCACCGCGCGAGGTGCGGGGTGGCCCGCAGCAGCAGCGCGATGCCGAGCAGGGACGAGCAGCGTTCGAGCACGATGGCGACGTAGGGATCTCGCGTCAGGGTGGTGCTGACGGCCCCCCACACGAGGGGCACCGGCCCGTAGGGCGTCACGGTGGTCAGCCACCGGGGGTCGACGCGTTCGTTCCAGGCGCCGCTGAGCATGTCGGGGGCAAAGGTGTAGGGCGACAGCAGGCGTCGGGTCAGCTCGGCCTGGGCGACGTAGCTGAACCCGTCCCGGCTGAACAGCGGGGCCGCGGGCAGCAGGGGCAGCGACCAGGCCCAGGTCGCTCGCCGCACGGTGGCGAGGCCGATGCCGTCGTGGCCGCGGCTGCACGCCTTGACCAGGGTGAGCCAGGCCCAGGACAGCAGCGCGAGGCCGAGGACGTTGAGCGCGAGGCCCACCATCCGCCCCTCCATGGTGCTGCCGACGTGCGCCAGCGGCGCCACCAGGTCGGCTCCGACGGAGCGGGGAAGCGGTGTCGTGACGAAGCCCCCCACCAGGACGAGAGAGGCCCCGACGACACCACGCCTGATCACCTCGCCGACGATAGGTCGCCCTGGGTCGCTGGTCGTGAACGACAGGTGGCCGCAGGCTGAACGACGAGATAGTCGGTCGCCCGTGACCGCCCCGGCCGGACCGCCACGAGGGCGAGCAGGAGGAGCGTCAGCAGCGGCTGGGCGTCGACGAGCAGCCGCTGCCAGGCGGTGTGGTGGAACTCCGCGTGGTGCTCGCTCGGCGTCAGCCAGGGCAGCCAGCCGTAGGCCCACGGCAGCAGCGCCACGACGACGGCCCGCACCGCGAGATCCCTGCCGCGCCAGCACCACACCAGGAAGGGCACGAGCAGCACCCAGTGGTGGGACCAGCTGATCGGCGACACCAGCCAGCCCGCCACCAGGCAGACGAGGAGGGCGCCGAGGCGGTCGTCCGCGCCGACGGCCCGGCGGGCGACGACGGCGACGAGCCCGACGGTCAGCAGCGACAGCGTGACCCGCACCGCCGGGGCTCCCCCGGGGCCGGCGAGCCGCCAGATCACGCCCCGCAGGGACTGGTTGCCGACATACTCGATGCCACCGACGCGGCCCGGGTCCAGGAGCGCGCCGAACCAGTAGGTCACCGACGAGTGCGGCCGCACCAGCCAGGCCACGGCGATCGTGCCGAGCGTGCCGAGCACGGTCGCGCCCAGCGTCTTCCACCGTCCCTCGAGCACCAGCGCGAGCCCGACGATGGCGGGGGTGAGCTTGAGGCCGACCGCGAGCGCGGTGAGCCGGCCCCGCAGCCGACCTCGGCCCAGCCAGTCCTCGACGAGCAGCCAGACCACGAGCGCGTTGACCTGCCCGAGGAGATAGGTGCGCAGGACGGGCTCGCTCACGACCGTGGCGGCGAGCAGCAGGGTCGCGCGGAGGTATGCCGGAGGGCGCCACCCGCCCGCCACCTCCTGACCTCCGGGCGAGGCCGCCCGCAGGGGGCCTGCGAGGAGCCAGGTGGTGCGAGCCAGCAGCGCCCCGACGAGCGCCGACCACAGCGCCGACATCACGACGGGCGGCACCAGGTGCAGCGGCCAGAACGCCAGGGCGGCGAACGGCGGATAGGTGAACGGCAGCCCCTGCCAGCCCGTGCGGTAGAGGTCGTCGAGGCGCCCGACGCCCTCGCCGCCGCGGCGATAGCCCGCGACGTCGGCGCCGACGTAGCCCTGCGCCAGGACCGCTGCCGCCGGGACGGCGACGACGAGCAGGCAGGTCACCCACCAGGCGGTGCGCTCGGGTGACCAGGACGAGGGACGGGAGGCGGGCAGGCGGACGGCGTTCACCGGGAGAGCCACGGCGCGAACGCTCCTCGACCCCGGTGACGCTCCGGACCGCGCGTCGGCAGCCCCAGGTCAGCGTGGCCGCTGCGGGTGCCAGACGTTCTCGCCGCCCTGCAGCGCCACCGTCATCAGCGCCCCGTGCAGGACTCCCGAGACGAGCGCTCCGAAGAGGATCTCCGGCACGGCGGGGTCCTGCCCCAGCAGCGCCAGCACCCCGGCGGCGAGCAGCCCGGCGACGAGCGCCAGCGCCACCCCCATCAGGAAACGTCCCCATCGCGACAGCGGCCAGGTCAGATCACGCACGAGATCCCCCTCGGTCCAGAGAGATCCAGTATGCCGTGCCGTCAGCGCAGGGGGCCGGTGACCCCCTCCACCGCGGCGAGCAGGCTCCCGTCGGCCACGACCTGGTGGGCGAGCGCGATGTCGGGGGCGAGGAAGCGGTCGATGCCGGGTCCCTCCCAGCCGCCGTCGCGCAGCACGCCGATCGCGGCGCCCGTGGCGGGCGAGGGCTGCAGCGGGGCCCGCAGCTCGATGCCGCGGGCGGCGGTCAGCACCTCGATGGCGAGCACCCGGGCCAGACCGTCGACGGCGCGGCGCAGCTTGCGGGCGGCCGACCAGCCCATCGACACGTGGTCCTCCTGCATGGCGCTGGAGGGGATCGAGTCGACGGAGGCGGGCACCGCGAGGCGCTTCAGCTCCGAGACGATCGCGGCCTGGGTGTACTGCGCGATCATGTGGCCGCTGTCCACGCCGGGGTCGTCGGCGAGGAAGGGCTCCAGGCCGTGGTTGCGGGCCGTGTCCAGGAAGCGGTCGGTGCGCCGCTCGCTCATCGAGGCGACGTCGGCGGCGACGATGGCCAGGAAGTCCAGGACGTAGGCGACGGGTGCCCCGTGGAAGTTGCCGTTGGACTCGACCCGCCCGTCCAGGGTGACCACGGGGTTGTCCACGGCGGCAGAGAGCTCGCGGGAGGCCACCTGCGCCGCGTGCGCCACCGTGTCCCGCGCGCCGCCCGCGACCTGCGGGGCGCAGCGCAGCGAGTAGGCGTCCTGCACCCGGGTGCAGGCGTGCGAGCGGTGGGACTCGCGGATCAGGCTGTCGGCCAGCACCGCTCGCAGGTTGGCGGCCGACGCGGACTGGCCCGGGTGGGGCCGCAGCTCGTGCAGGTCGGCGGCGAAGACCGCGTCGGTGCCGAGCAGGCCCTCGACGCTCATCGCGGCGCTGATGTCGGCGACCTTGAGCAGGTGGCGCAGGTCGGTGATCGCCAGCACCAGCATGCCGAGCATGCCGTCGGTGCCGTTGATCAGGGCCAGACCTTCCTTCTCCTCCAGGCGGATCGGCGCCAGGCCCGCGTCGCGCAGGGCGTCGGCGGCGGCTACCTGCTCGCCGGAGCGCAGCCGCACCGGGCCCTCCCCCATCAGCGCCAGCGCGCAGTGGGCCAGGGGCGCGAGATCGCCCGAGCAGCCGAGCGATCCGTACTCGTGGACGACCGGGGTGATCCCGGCGTCGAGCATCCCGACATACGCCTGGGCGGTCTCGACCTTTACCCCGGTGCGACCGGTGGCGAGGGTGGACAGGCGCAGCAGCATCAGGGCGCGGACCACCTCGCGCTCCACCTCGGGACCGGAGCCCGCGGCGTGCGAGCGGACGAGCGAGCGCTGCAGCTGGGCGCGCAGGTCGAGCGGGATGTGGCGGTTGGCGAGCGCCCCGAAGCCGGTGGAGACGCCGTAGTGCGGCACCGTGTCGCCGGCCAGGCCCTCGACGACCGCGCGGGACCGGGCGATCTCCTCGACGGCCGACCCGGTCAGCTCGACCCGGGCGTCGTGGCGGGCCACCGCCACCACGTCCTCGAAGGTCAGGGGCCCGCGGCCCACACGCACGGTCTGCTGCTGCTCGTCCATGAGCACGATTGTGGGGCGGGCGGGTGGGTCGGTCGCCCCCGGGGGCAGCGGTAGTGTCCCGTATCCGAGACGATGTGGTCGAGCCGTTCGACACCGCATACCGTCGGCGACGCCATGACCAGGTCGCCTGACGAAAGGACCCACCTCATGAGCCAGACCCCCACGACGCCGCCGGCGGTCCCGGAGACCGTCCGCCGCTACTTCGAGCTCGTCGACGCCGGCGAGACGGAGGCGCTGGTGCAGCTGTTCGCACCGGACGCGACCTACGAGCGGCCGGGCTACCCCCCGATCACCGGGCACGAGGGGCTGCGCGCGTTCTACGGCGGGGAGCGGGTCATCGAGTCCGGTCGGCACACGCTCACCCACGCCGTGGTGGCGGGCGACGAGGTGGCCGTGCAGGGCACCTTCCGGGGCGTCCGGCGCGACGGGGCCCCGCTCGACCTGAGGTTCAGCGACTTCTACACCCTCGACGGCGACCGGATCGTCCGGCGCACGACCTACTTCTACGCCCCGCTGGCGTGAGCGCCCCCACCGTCGTCGTCGGCACCGGGCGGGTCGCGAGCGCCCTGGCGCACGGGCTCGCCGAGGTGAGGGAGCTCGCCGGGGTGTGCGGGCGCGACGCGGGCCGGGTGGCCGCGCTGGCGGCCTCCTGCGGGGCGCCAACCCTGACGTATGCCGAGGCCGTGGCCCGGGTCCGCGACGACGGCGGGCTGCTCGTGCTGGCGGTGAGCGACGACGCGATCCCGCTGGTGGCGACCGAGCTGGCACGCGCGGCAAGGGACCTCGACCGGGCGGTGGACGGGTCGCCAGGTGCGGCCGACGATCTCGCGGCCGACGCGGACGAGACGCGCTGCGCCGCACGGGACCTCGACGAGGCCTCGAGCCGGGCCGCCGCGGTCCACTGCTCCGGCGCCACCGGGCCGGACGCCCTGGCCGCCCTCGCCGACCGCGGCTGGACGACCGGGTGCTGGCACCCCTTCCAGGCCTTCCCCACGACAGCGGCCCGAGTCACCCCCGGCACCCTGTGCACGATCACCGCGCCCGAGCCCCTCGCCACCCGCCTCGACGCCCTCACCCGCAGCCTCGGCGGCGTCCCCGCCCGCCTCGCCCCCGAGCACCGCGCGACCTACCACGCCGCCGCGAGCCTGGCCGTCCTCGGCACCGTCGCCGCGGTCGCCCAGGCCGAGGCCCTGCTGCGCACCTGCGGGATCGGCGAGGGGTCCCGGCGGGCGCTCACCGACCTGGTCCGGGGCTCGCTCGCCGCCGTGGACGCGGTGGGACCCGCCCAGGCCCTCACCGGACCCCTCGTCCGCGGCGACACCGGCACCCTCGCCCGCCACCGCGAGGCGCTCGTCGACGACCCGGCGGCCCGGGACCTCTGTGCCGCCGCAGCCCGGTCCGTCATACCGCTGCTGCAGGCCAGAGGCCGGTCCGAGGCCGAGATCCAGGTCACCCTGACGGCCCTCGATCAGCCGACGGACACCGGGCACCCCGCCGCGTCACCTAGCATCGGGACGCTCACCCCCACACCCGGAGGACCCCTCGTGCAGCTCAAGACCATGGTCAGCGGCAAGATCCATCGCGCCCGCGTCACCGCCGCCGACCTGCACTACGTCGGCTCGATCACCATCGACGAGGACCTCCTCGACGCCGCCGGCATCGACTCCTACGAGCGCGTGCAGGTCGTCGACATCGACAACGGCGCGCGTCTGGAGACCTACACCATCCCCGGCGAGCGCGGTTCGGGCGAGATCCAGCTCAACGGCGCCGCCGCCCGGCTCGTGCAGCCCGGCGACCTGGTCATCGTCATGGCCTACCAGCAGGTGACCGTGCCGGTGCCCGAGGACTGGCACCCCCGCGTCGTCCTGGTCGACCCCAGCGACAACTCGATCGCCGAGCTGATCACCAGCCGCGAGCACCCCCAGGCGCTGCGCGGCCCCCGGCCCGTCGAGGGCCCGGCCGCCGACACCCTGTCCCCCGACGCGGCCCCCGACGTCGCGTCCGCCGAGCACGAGGGCTGACGTGTCCGTCTACCAGCCGGTCCGCCGGCGCACCGTCCCCGACCTGCTCCGGTCCCATGCCGACGGCGAGCGGCTGCCGATGGTGACCTGCTACGACTACACCTCCGCGCGGGTCGTGGACCGCACCTCGATCCCGATGGTGCTCGTCGGCGACTCGCTGGGCATGGTCGTCCAGGGCCAGGACTCGACGCTGCCCGTGACGCTGGACGACGTGATCTACCACTGCCGCGCCGTCGTCCGCGGCACCCGGCGCGCCCTGGTCGTCGCCGACCTGCCCTTCCTCACCTACGCCACGCCCGAGGACGCGCTGCGCAGCGCCGGCCGCCTGATGGCCGAGGGCGGCGCCGGCGCGGTCAAGCTCGAGGGCGGCCGCACCGTCGCCCCCACCGTGCGCCGGCTCGTCGACGCGGGCATCCCGGTCATGGGCCACCTCGGGCTCACCCCCCAGTCGGTCCACCAGATCGGGCTGCGCGTCCAGGGCAAGGACGCCGCCCGCGCCGAGGAGCTGCTCCGCGACGCGGAGGCCCTCGCCGAGGCGGGCGCCTGGTCGATCGTGCTCGAGCTCGTCCCCGCGCCGCTCGCCGACGCCATCACGGCACGAGTCCCCGTGCCCACCATCGGGATCGGCTCCGGCGCCGGCTGCTCCGGCGAGGTCCAGGTCTGGCACGACGTGCTCGGGCTCTACGACGAGCACGTGCCCCGCCACACCACCCGCTACGCCACGCTCGCCGACCACGCGGCCGCCGCCCTGGACCGGCTGGCCGACGACGTCCGCGAGCGCCGCTTCCCCACCGCAGCCAACGCCGCCGCCATGGACCCCGAGGTCCTCGCCGAGGCCGTGCGGCGGGCGGACGAGCCCACGTAGTCCCTTCCGGCACACGACCTCCGAGGAGCAGAGCACCATGCACGTCGTCACCACCCGCGCCGAGCTCGACCGGGCGCGCACCGAGCTGCTCGCCGACGGGCAGGAGCTGTCGCTCGTCCCGACGATGGGCTACCTGCACGAGGGGCACCTGTCGCTGGTGCGCGCGGCACAGCGCGACGGCGGGGCCGTCGCGGTGTCGATCTTCGTCAACCCCAAGCAGTTCGGCGAGGGCGAGGACCTGGCGACCTATCCGCGCGACCTGGACCGCGACCTGGCGCTGCTGCGCGACGCGGGGGTCGACCTGGTGTGGACGCCGGGCGACGAGGACGTCTATCCCCCCGGGTCGGCGACGTCGGTCGAGATCCACGGGGTGACCGAGGTGCTCGAGGGCGAGCGTCGGCCGGGGCACTTCGCCGGGGTGGCGACCGTGTGCACCATCCTGTTCAACGTCGTGCGGCCGCACCGGGCGTACTTCGGGCAGAAGGACGCCCAGCAGACCGTCGTGGTGCGACGCTTCGTGCGCGACCTGGCGCTCCCGGTCGACGTGCGGGTCGAGCCGATCGTCCGCGAGGCCGACGGCCTGGCCCGGTCCAGCCGCAACGTCTATCTCACCCCCGAGCAGCGGTCCCAGGCCGTGGTGCTCTCCCGCGCCGTCCGGGCCGTCGAGCAGGTATGGCGCGACGGAGGTCGCGACGCCGACGAGCTGCGGGCTCTGGTGCGCGACCTCGTGCAGCGCGAGGCCCCCGCGGGCGAGCTCGACTACGTCTCGGTCGCCGACCCGGACACCCTCGCCGAGCTCGACACCCTTCCCGGGACCGGGGCGCTCGTCTCGATGGTCGTGAGGTTCGGGCGGACCCGCCTGCTGGACAACACGATCCTGCAGCCCTGAGCGTGACCTCCCCCTCCGTGCGCCGGTCCACGGCGATGCCGGGATCGCGGGCACCCCACCCGGGGTCGCCCGGCTCGCGGCCACCCGCCCCCGGCTCCCCCGCCCCGGGCTCCCCTGCCCCCGTGTCGGGGTCGCCCGCACCTGCGGCCACCGCGACCCTGGGGATCCTGCGGCTGCTGGCGCGCCACCCCGAGCCGCTGCCCGCCGCCGCCATCGCCCGGGACCTAGGGATGCCCCGCTCCACGGCATACAAGCTGCTGGCCCTGCTCGTCGACGAGGGCTTCGTGACGCACCTGCCCGAGGAGCGGCGCTACGGCCTGGGGGTGGCGGCTTTCGAGCTGGGCTCGGCCTACACCCGGCAGGCCGGGCTGGCCCGCATCGGGCGGCCGGTGCTCAGCCGGCTCGTCGAGGAGACCACCCACAACGGACACCTCGCCGTGCTGCACGGCCGCGACGTGCTCTACGTCCTGGAGGAGCGCGCCCCCGGCCGCCCGATGCTGGTCACCGACGTGGGCGTCCGGCTGCCCGCACAGCTCACGGCGAGCGGGCTGGCGATGCTCGCGGCGCTGCCGCACGCGCAGGTGCGGGCGCTCTTCCCGGACCGTGGCGCGTTCGTCACCCGGGGGGACCAGGGACCGCGCACCCTGCACGCGCTGCGGGCCGCCCTGGCCGAAGTCCGTTCTCGCGGCTACGCGGTCGAGGTGGGCACCGTGACCGACGGGATGGCCTCCGTGGCCTGCGGGGTCCTCGGCGCGGCAGGCCACCCCGTCGCCGCCGTCGCCATCACCTACCCTAGGGACGCCCACACCGCGGTGGAGCCCCTTGCCGCGGCGTCTCGACAGGCCGCCCACGAGCTCACCCGCCGACTCGGCGGCCCCCACAAGGAGCACCCATGAGTCTGGATTCCCTCGTCACCGTCGTCGTGCTGTGCGGCGGCACCTCCGAGCGCATGGGTGGGCAGGACAAGACCGCCGCCACGCTCGACGACACCACCGTGCTCGACCACCTGCTCGGCCGCCTCCCGGCGGGCTGGGAGGTCGTCTGCGTCGGTCAGGAGCGCCCCACGACACGCCCGGTGGGCTGGACCCGCGAGGAGCCGCCGCTCGGCGGTCCCGCCGCGGGCATCGCCGCCGGCGCCGCGCTGAGCACCACGCCGGTCACCGTCGTCATCGCGGGCGACCTCCCCTTCGCGGGCGAGGCCGCCGAGCTGGTGGTCGCGGCCTTCGAGCGCCGCCGGCCGGGTGTGGAGGCCGTGGCGATCGTGGACGAGACCGGGCAGCTGCAGCCGCTCCTCGCGGCCTACGACACGCACGCCCTGCGGGGCGCCTTCCCCAGCGGCACGCGGGACGTGTCCGTGCACCGGCAGGCCGCCGCGGTCCGCATGAGCGGCGTCGAGGCCCCCACCACGCACGCGCTGCTCGACGTGGACACCCCCGCGGACCTGGACACCGCCCGGGCTCGCTGCCGGGGCTGACATGGCCACCGGGGAGATCGTCGCCCTCGCGCTGTTCGTGCTGTCGTGGGTGCTGTTCGTGTTCGCGTTCACCGGGCCGGTGCGCCGCCACCACCCGCAGTGGTCGATCCTGCTGATCCCGCTCGCGGTCACGGTGATGACGCTGGCCGCCCTCTCCTTCACCCTCACCCACCAGTTCTGACCCCCGGTGGCGGTCGGATCCGCCGCCCTGGGTCGACCAGGCGAGTCCGACGACCGGCAGCAGGTCTTACGGTGAACCCATGAAGGCGATCACCCTGCCGTCCTTCGGCGGCCCCGAGGTCCTCACCCCCAGCGACGTCCCCGCCCCCGAGATCGCACCCGACGAGGTGCTCGTCGACGTCGTCGCCGCCGGCGTCAACCGGGCGGACCTGCTCCAGCGCCAGGGTCACTATCCACCGCCCCCGGGTGAGTCCGAGCTCCCCGGCCTGGAGGTCAGCGGCCGGATCGCCACCCTGGGCGCCGACGTCGACGGCTGGTCGGTCGGCGACGAGGTGTGCGCGCTGCTCGCCGGCGGCGGCTATGCCGAGCAGGTCGCCGTCCCCGCCGGTCAGCTGCTCCCCGTCCCCGAGGGCGTCTCGCTCGTCGACGCGGCCGCCCTCCCCGAGGTGGTCTGCACCGTCTGGAGCAACCTGGTCATGACCGCCCGCCTCCAGCCCGACGAGACCCTGCTCGTCCACGGCGGCTCCAGCGGCATCGGCACCATGGCGATCCAGCTCGCGCGCTGCCTGGGCTCCGAGGTCGCCGTCACCGCCGGCTCCGCGGACAAGCTGGAGGTATGCCGGGAGCTCGGCGCCTCCGTCCTGGTCGACTACAAGGAGCAGGACTTCGTCGAGGAGCTCAAGGCCGTCGGCGGGGCCGACGTGATCCTGGACAACATGGGCGCGAAATACCTCGACCGCAACGTCTCCGCGCTCGCCCCCGGCGGCCGGCTCGTGATCATCGGGATGCAGGGCGGCGTCAAGGCCGAGCTCAACATCGGCAGGCTGCTCGCCAAGCGCGGCGCCGTCATCGCGACCTCGCTGCGAGCCCGTCCCCGCTCGGAGAAGGCCGCCGTGGTCGACGAGGTGCGCGAGCACGTCTGGCCCCTGGTCGAGTCCGGGGAGATCCGCCCGATCGTCCACGCCCGCTTCCCGATGGCCGAGGTCGCGGCCGCCCACGAGGAGCTCGACAAGGGCACCCACATCGGCAAGGTGCTGCTCCTCGTCGGCGACGCGGAGGGCTGATCCCGCGGCTCCCGCCCGCACCTAGACGTGTCGGGACCGCACCACCACGTGTCGGTCGGGGCCAGGCTGGCCCCGACCAACACGTTCAGCCCCCTCTTCGAACGTGCCACGGGGCCAGCCTGGCCCCGGATGACGCGCGCCCGAGCGAGAGGCGATTCCGTATGCCGAGCCGGAAGCGGGGCCGGAAGCGAGGGTCAGACCTGCGGCGAGAGGAAGGCCGACAGCGCTCCGGCATACATCGCCGGGTCCTGCGCGCCCATCAGCTCGCGAGCCGAGTGCATGGACAGCATCGGCGCGCCGAAGTCGATGGTGGTGACCCCGAGCTGGGAGGCGGTCATCGGCCCGATCGTCGACCCGCAGGGCATGTCGCCGCGCGCCGTGAAGTCCTGCATGGGCACGCCCGCCTGGTCGCACGCGATCCGGAACCACCCGGCCGACACCGCGTCGGTGGCGTAGCGCCCCTTGACGTTGGTCTTGAGGACGGGGCCGCCGTTGATGGCGACCTGGTGGTTGGGCTCGTGCATCTGCGGATAGTTGGGGTGGGTGGCGTGGGCCATGTCGCCGGACGCGACGACGGTGCCGGCGAGGGCGCGCTGGTAGTCGTCGCGGTCGCCACCGAGGGAGCGGGTGATGCGCTCCATGACGGTGGGCAGCATCGAGGAGAAGCCGCCGCGCTCGGTCATCGAGCCGATCTCCTCGTGGTCGAACAGGATCAGGACCTGGATGTGGGGCGTGGAGGGCCCGTCGCCGTCGACCGCGTCGACGAAGGCCCGGGTGCCGCAGTAGGTCGTGCCGAGGTTGTCCAGGCGCGGCGCGGCGATCAGCGACCGGTCCACGCCGAGGATCGTCGACGGGGTGAGGTCGTGGGTCATCAGGTCCCAGGCGAGGACGTCGTCGCCGTCGACCTCCAGCTCGCCGGCGAGGAACTCGCGCATCGAGGGCACGTCGCCGCCGGTGCCCCAGACGGGCACGAGCTGGGTCTGGGGGTTGAGGGTGAGCGCGTCGTTGGCGGTGCGGTCGAAGTGGATCGCCAGCTGCGGGATGCGCAGGATCGGCGTGTCCACGTGCACCAGGCGGGTCTCCACGCCGTCGCGGCCGCGCACGCCGACCCGACCGGACAGGCCCAGGTCGCGGTCGAGCCAGCTGTTGAGCAGGGGGCCGCCATACACCTCGCAGGTCAGCTGGGCCCAGCCGTGACGGGACAGGTCGGGGTTGGGGCGGACCCGGAAGTTGGGCGAGTCGGTGTGCGCGCCCAGCACCCGGAAGGGGGTCGCCGGTCCGTCAGCGTGCTCGGTGGACCAGGCCGCGAGGGAGCCGCCACGCACCGTGAAGTAGCGCCCGGGCTGCGTCGGCCACGCGTCGGCCTCGGCCAGCTCGGTGAAGCCGGCGGCGTCGAGGAGGCGGCCGACCTCCTGCACGGCGTGGAAGGGGGACGGGGCAGCGTCCACGAAGGTGCACAGGCCGCGGGCCTCGACCTCGGTGTCGAAGGAGTGGCTCATGCCGCCCAGTATGCCGGGCGGGGGCGGGCTGCCGCTCGACCCCCTGCGCGCTCATGACCATCCAGGAAGCTCCCGGTGAATCCTCACGATCTGGTCAGGTCGGGCTATGGCGGGCCGTCTCGGGGCAGGCGCGCGATGGCTGTGCCGGGTCGACCGGCCCGGACAGCTGCTCCTGGGGGGGAAACACATGTCCAGCAGGATCCTTCGTATGACGCTCGCGGTCACCGCTGCCCTCGCGGGCACCGCCGCACCGGCCGCCGCCTCGACCGCCGTCGCGGCTCCCGCGCACCGGGGTCACCACGCCACGCCGGCGCCGCTCGGGTTCACGGTGCAGCGCACCCTGGGCATCGACGCCGAGTCCCTGGCCACGCCGGCCGCCGGCGACGTGTGGGTGGCCGGTCGCTCCCGCGGCCAGCTCGTCGTCCAGCACGTCGCCCGGGGCCGGGTGAGCACGCAGCGCCTCGGCGCCGTCGCCGCGGACGCCGTGGTGCGGCTGACCGCGAGCAGCCCGCAGGACGTCTGGGTCACCGACGGCAAGCGGCTGCTCCACTCCCGCGGGCGGGGATTCAGCCAGGTCGCGCTGCCGGAGGGCATCGGTGGCGTCACCAACCTCGTCGACGTCCCGGGCCCGGGCTGCTACGTCACGGCCGGGGCGGGGCGGTCCACCGCCACGGTGTGGCGGTTCACGGGCGCCGGGTGGGCCGAGGTCGCGACCTACGGCAGCTACGCCGCCCAGGGCCCGGCCGCTGTGGCCTTCGGCGCCACCCCGATGATGCCGCGTGGCACCGAGGCGTCCCGCCCGACGACCGAGCAGCTCTTCGTCCCGGTGGGCGGCACGGCCGTCGACGTCGCTCCCACCTGGCAGGCCCCGCCCACGAGCAGCGCGTGGCTGTTCGCCGGCGCCGCGGTCGTGCCCGAGTCGGCGAGGTCCGCGACGGTGTACGGCTTCTCGTCATACATCTCCTCGTCGACGACCCGCGGTGACAGCCGTGGGGTCCGGCATCTCGCGGACGGGGCGATCGCCTGGCCGGTCACGGGTGCGGCCAGGCTCGCCAACGGCATCACCGTGCTCGGCGGCAGCGACACCGCCGCGCTCGGGACGCAGCAGCACGGCATCCCGCTCTTCGGGGCGGCGCAGGGTCGCTTCGCCCTGCACCGCGCCGACGGGTCGGTGCAGGTCGTCGCGGGTGACCCGGGCGACCGCACCGTGCAGGTGTCCGTGGAGAAGGGCACCGACGTGGCCTGGGCGCTGACCCGGACAGGCACCGTCAGCCGCCTGCAGCGCCTGGACGCCCACGCCGCGCGCCGCTGACCCGAGCCCGCTGGAGGCCGCCTCACCGCACGAGGGGAGGTGGCCTCGGCGTGCCCGGGTGGGCGCGTCAGATCCGCGCATACCGGGTATTGACCCCCTGTCGACTTACCGGGTATACATGGACCTGTCAGGCAACATACCGAGTATGTCGACGACACCCATCCGGGCCGGCCGGTCACCAGGGGGATGACCGGCCGGCCCCCACAACTCTCGGGGGAGCCACCGACGACGGTGCTGCAGATGACCGACGTGAGCCGCACGCACGGCTCGGGCGAGACCGCCGTGCACGCCTTGCGCGGAGTGTCGCTGACCATCGAGCCGGGCGAGCTGGTCGCCGTGATGGGCCCCTCGGGATCCGGCAAGTCCACGCTGCTCAACCTGGCCGGGGCGCTCGACCGCCCCACCGGCGGCCAGGTGACGATCGAGGGCCAGGAGGTGACCGCTCTCCGACCCGACGCCCTGGCCCGGCTGCGGCGCCGCGCGGTGGGATTCGTCTTCCAGGACGTCAACCTCATCACCTCGCTCACCGCGGCCGAGAACGTCGCCCTCCCGCTCGAGCTCGACGGCACCGGCCCGCGGGAGGCCCGCCGCCAGGCGCAGTCGGCCCTGGAGGAGGTGGGCATCGCCGAGCTCGCCGACCGCTATCCCGAGGAGATGTCCGGCGGCCAGCGCCAGCGCGTGGCCATCACCCGCGCCCTGGTCGGCGATCGCCGGCTGGTCCTCGCGGACGAGCCCACCGGTGCCCTGGACTCGGTGACCGGCGAGGGCATCCTGGAGATCCTGCGCGCCCGCTGCGACCGCGGCGCCGCCGGCCTGCTCGTCACCCACGAGGCCCGCCACGCCGCCTGGGCCGACCGGGTCGTCTACCTGCGCGACGGCGAGGTCGTGGACGCCACCGGAGGCCCCCGATGAGCAGCGCCGTCGCCCGCCCGCCCCGGGCCACCACTTCCCCGACCCCCGGCCCCGAGCGGAGTCGCTCGCGCCGGGCCGAGTGGCTCGCCGGCTGGCGGGTCGCCCTGCGGCTGGCCCGCCGCGACACCTGGGCCCACAAGGCGCGCAGCTCGATCGTGCTGCTGATGATCGCGCTGCCGGTGGCGGTGATGGTGGCCGGGCTGACCGTCTACGCGACCATCATGGTCGACGACGACGAGGCCCTCGACCAGCGGATGGGCCGGGCCGTCGGGATCGTCACCACGGTCAACAGCTCCCAGATCACGCCTTCCCTCGAGGGCGAGGGGTGGTTCCTCTCCGACGCCGGTGCGAAGGCTCCGCCCGCCCGCCCCCTTCCGGGAGAGGACGGGCCGGTGACCTCCCGGTCCGACGCGGGGTCTGCGTCGGACGTCGGCCGACTGCTCGGCGCCCGGGTGCTGCGCATCGGCGAGGCCCTCATGGTCACCGAGGTCGACGGGCGGCCCCGGGCCTTCCGGCTGATGACCGTGGACGGGCGTGACGGCCTGCTGCGCGGCAAGGTCGACCTGGTCTCGGGTCGATGGCCGACGACGAGGGACGAGATCGTGGTCACCGAGCGCGGCGCCCGCCTGGGCCTGCCGACCTCCGGCACCCTCACCATCGAGGAGCGGGTCCCGACCGCCACCCCGCAGCAGCGCCGAGGCGGCGCCCGGGTGACCGTCGTCGGCGTGGGCCGCGCGACGGCGGCCGACGGGCGCAGCCATGCGAGCGCCGTCCGCCTGCCCGACCCCTCGTCCGGCTCGCTCCTGGCGGGCGAGAGCCTGGTCGGGCGCGACCGCCCGATCACCTGGGCCGAGGTCAAGGAGGCGGCGACGTACGGCGTCGGCCTGCAGAGCCGCGCCGTCCTGCAGGACCCGCCGCCGGCCTCCGAGCTGTTCCTGCGCGAGGGTGGACGCCGCACCGGGGAGGTCCTCGCCGTGGCCCTGCTCGCCGCCGGCCTGCTCATCGAGGCCTCGCTGCTCGCGGGCCCGGCCTTCGCCGTGATCGCCCAGCGGCAGCGCCGCGGCCTGGCCCTCGCAGCCGCCAACGGCGCGACCCGGGCCCAGCTGCGCCGCACCGTGCTGGCCCAGGCCCTGGTGCTGGGGGTGGCCTCGGCGACGCTCGCCACCGTCGTGGGTGTCGCCGCCGGCGCCGCCGCCATGGCGCTCACCACCCGTCGGCGGCCGACCACCGACGTGTTCGGACCCTTCGACGTCCCCTGGCGGTTCGTCGCGGTGGTGCTGGTGTGCGCGGTGGTCGCCTCGGTCGTCGCCGCGCTGCTGCCCGCTCGCGGCCTGGGCCGTCTCGACGTGACCGCCGTGATGCGAGGCGAGGTGCCGACCCGCCGGGTCCGCCGGGCCGTCCCGGCGTCCGGCCTGGTGCTCGCGGCGCTCGGCACCGTCGGGGTCTTCGGCGCGGTCGAGTGGCTGCGGCACCGGCCCGACGACGGCACCCTCGTCGTGACCACCCTGGTGGTCTCCGCCGTGGTCCTGGTGTCGGGCGCGCTGCTGGCGGTGCCCGCCGTCCTCGCGCTCGTGGGTCGGCTCGGGGCGAACCTGCCGGTCCCGCTGCGCCTCGCTACCCGCGCCGCCGCCCGCCGGGGCGGGCGGGCCACGTCCACCGTGGCCGCCATCATGGCCGGCGCCGTCATCCTGTCCGCAGCGGGTCTCGGGCTCGCCACCACCACCGCGCTGGAGCGGGAGCGCTATGTCCCCTCCGCCCCCCACGGGTGGCTCCACAGCACCTCCCTCCCGACGTCCCCGGAGCTGGCCGCGGTCGTCCGCCAGGCGCTGCCCGGGGGAACGGTCCACGAGCAGCGCCTGGCGACCGTTCCCCCGCTGGAGCCGGCCAGGACGGAGCCCGACCTGCGCGGGGCGATGGGTCTGCCCCACGGGTGCACGGTCGCCCGGGCGCTGGCCGCGGTGGGAGAGACCACCGGGCCGTGCCTCGTCCCGCTGGCCGGCGCCATGTTCTCGACCAGGAGCACTTTTGCCCTGGACCCCGCCCTGCTCGGCCGGCTCACCACCCTGACCCCGGCGCAGCGCGCGGTGCTCGACCAGGGCGGCACCCTCACCACCTCCGAGCAGGTGGCCCGGGGCGGGACGCTGATCTGGACCCTCGTCCTGGGGCAGCTCGACGGGCAGGGCCAGGTGCGCCAGGCACGCACCACGGCGACCCACGTGGTCCCCGTCGCTCACCTCGCCCCGGAGCAGGCCCGCTTCCTCGATCCCGATGCGGCCGGCGTCGGCGTCTCGCTGATGACCGTCGCAGCGGCCCGGGCCATCGGCCTGGCCACCGAGCAGCACCGCATCCTGGCCCACGGCCCGGACGGCGCCGCGATCACCGAGGAGCAGGAGGAGGCGGTCCGGGCCGCCCTGGACCGGGCCGACCCGCAGACCCTCGGCGACGGGGACACGTCGCTGCACGGGGTGGCGGTCGAGCGCGGGTTCCACGACCCGATCGGCTGGGTGCGCCTGGCCCTGCTGAGCCTCATCGGGGTGCTCGTCCTCATCGCCACGACCACCGCCACGGCCCTGTCGATGGGCGAGTCCCGGCAGGACCTCGACACCCTCGCCGCCGTCGGGTCGACCGCGCGGACGCGGCGTGCCGTGGCCGCAGCCCACGCCGCCGTGCTCGCCCTCGTGGGCACCGCGAGCGGTCTCGCGGTCGGCGCGGTCCCCGGGACGGCCTACAGCCGCGCCGTCGTCCGTGAGGTCTACCACGCCGGGAGCGCGATCGCCGTACCGTGGCCCGAGATCACGGTGGCCCTGGTCGGCATACCGGCTCTCGCCGCCCTGCTCGCCACGCTCATGGTGCGCACCGAGCCCACCCTCACCCGCCGCCAGGCCTGAGCAGGAAGGACCCGACATGTCGATCAGACAGGGGATGCTCGCCCTGCTCGCGGAGCGGCCGAGGTATGGCGCGCAGCTGCGCAGCGAGTTCGAGGAGCGCACCGGGGGGACCTGGCCGCTGAACGTCGGGCAGGTCTACCAGACCCTCGCCCGGTTGGAGCGCGACGGCCTCGTCGAGCAGCAGGGCGAGGACGCCGAGGGCCGCACCACCTATGCCCTCACCCACGCCGGTCGCGCCGAGATCGCGCGGTGGTGGACGCAGCCCGTGGACCGGGAGGCCACCCCACGCAGCGAGCTGGCCATCAAGCTCGCCCTCGCGGTGACGCTGCCGGGCGTCGACGTCGTGCAGGTCGTGCAGACCCAGCGCACCGCGACGATGCGCGCCCTGCACGAGCTGACCCGGGCCAAGACTACGGTCCCCCCGGAGGACCTGGCGCGGCTGCTGATCCTGGAGCACCAGGTGTATGCCGTGGAGTCCGAGGCCCGCTGGCTCGACCACGTCGAGGCCCGGGTGCTGCGACGCCGGGGCTGACACGGCAGGGGACATCCGGGAACAACCCGACAAATGACTACAGAGGGCTATAGATCAGTCACTCTCCGGTGAGATCAACTGAGGGTGACCGACCCTGCCCACCTGTTCGTCCCGAGGGGGAACCCCAGATGACCATCACTCGCACGCTCGCCGCCACCCTGCTCGCGGCCCTGACCGCCGGCACCGCCACCGCGGCGGCCGCGCCCGCCCCACGGCCCGTGCCCGGCGCCACGGTGCCGGTCGGCAAGGCCGCGACCACCACGGGCTTCCGCACGGTCCGCACGACGAGCTTCACCGCCCAGTCCGTCACCTCGCCCGCCACGGGCACGGCGGTCGTGGTCGGGGTCAAGGCCCAGCCGGGCACCGCCGGCCCGATCATGGTCGAGACCTTCGGCCCCCGCGGCTGGACCACCCGGACCCTGCCCGGCTCGGCCACCCAGGCGCGCGTCGCCTCCGGCGCCGGCACGATCTGGATCCTCGGCATCGGCGCGACGCCCACCCTGTGGCGCTCGCAGGGCACCCACCACGTGCGCGTGGCCGTCCCCCTGCCGCCCGGCGCCGCCTCGTTCACGCCCTATGCCGTCGCCGCCGAGGGCCGCACCGTGGTGCTCTGGGGCGCGACGACCAGCGCGGGGTCCCGCCCGGGCAGCGGCGCGCTCGCCCGCTTCGACGGCAAGGCCTGGACCTTCCAGCAGGACTCCTTCGGCCCCACCACCTTCTACGGACCGTCGGACCGCACCGGCCGCACCCTCCTCGAGCTCGTCGACGGGCACGCCCTCGCGGGCACCGGATTCATGGGCCAGGTCCACGTCTGGGGGACGCTCTACGACTACGCGACCACCCCGCCCACGGATCTCGGCTGGCTCGAGGTGCACGCTCCGGACGGCGGCGGCTACCGGGCGGAGGACCTCACCGCGCGCTCCCCGCAGGACGTCACCGCGTGGGGCGCCAGCACCGACCTGGACCCGCAGAACCATGACCTCTACCGCACGCGTGGGCTGTGCATCCGGGTGACGCCCGGCCAGCGCGACTGGTGCGCCGCCCCGACCTATGCCGTCGCCGCGGCCGACCGCCTGGCCGACGGCCGCCAGGTCCTCGGGGGCAAGGACACCTTCACGACGTACGACCGGATGACGCAGGCGCGCACCGACCTGGTCCAGGGTGGGTATGCCGTCGTCACCGCGCCGGGCGGCACCCCGCAGGCGCTGCCCGGCGATCCGGGGGACGCCGTGGTCGACCTGGCCGCCGAGCCGAGGGGCACCGCCGTCTGGTCCGTCGTCAGGAACGGCGACCGCACGGCCGTGCAGCGTGCCTTCCTCGCCGCGGGCATCGTCGCCAAGACTCCGGCCACGACCACGGGCGCGGGCGCGGGTCACCGCTGACAGGCCCGACGGCGCACCCCGCCACCACCGCCCCAGGAGCCCGACTCCCGCCGTGCGGGGATCGGGCTCCTGGTGTGCGTGGGGTGACCGGCGCGGCTACCAGATCGGCGGAGCCTTTCGTCACTTAGAACTACGTAAAGTTGTCAACTTAGCCTGAATGGCTCAAATACGTGGCAGTCTGGAGCCGGGAAGTTCCCAGCATCAGAGTTCCTCAGGGGGAACCCATGACCACCGTCCGCACCCAGGCCACCGCCGCGCTCGTCGCTCTCCTCGCGGCCGCCGGCGCCCGCTCCGCCCCGACCGCCGGCGCTGCGGGGCCGGTCGTCAACCGCCCCGGAGCGCCCCGCCAGCCGGCGGCGGTCGGCTTCCAGACGGTCCGCCGCGTGCCCTTCCGGGCCCAGGCGGTCGCTGCCGGAGCCGGCCAGGTCGCCGTCGTCGGCACCCGCGCCACCGCTCCCGGGGCCGAGGGCACCGTCGTCGCCGAGGTCCTGCGCAAGGGCGCCTGGACCTCGACGACCTTCGCCGCCAAGGCCCGGACCACCCAGGTCGCCGTCTCGGGCGGCACCATCTGGCTGCTCACGACGGGCACCACCAGCACCCTGTGGCGCAGCCAGGGCACGACCTTCGTGCGGGTGCCGATGCCCGCCATGCCGACCGGGGTCTCGAGCTTCACCCCGCAGTCGCTGGCCGCCGGCCCGACGAGCATCGCCCTGTGGGGCCGCAGCCACGGCGCCACGCTCCCGGCCACGGGCACCACCGCGGTCCTCGCCAACGGCGCCTGGCGCGCCACCCGGCAGAACCCCACGACCCTCGGAAGCCCCTCGGCCGCAGGCCTGCTCGCGATCGCGCAGGGCCGGGTGCTCGCCGACACGTCCTTCCCCGGCGGACGCCCGAGCGGCACGCTCTACGACTACTCCGCCACCCCGGCCAAGGCCCTCGGCAGCACCATGACGACCGCCCCCTCCGGCGAGGTGTGGGGCACCAAGGCCCTGGTCGCGCCGTATGCGAGCCAGGTGACCGCCTGGGGCTACCACCGGTCCTTCGACCAGGGCGACCCGGCCGTCTGGGCCGACCGCGGCAGCTGCCTGCTCCTCGTCTCCGGGGTGATGACCTGGTGCGCGGCGCCCGCGTGGCAGGTGACCGCGGCGACCCGGCTCGCGGACGGCCGCCAGGTCATCGGTGGCCAGGACACCTACGCCCGCACCGACCGGGCGACCGGCACCGGCCGTGACCTGGTCCAGGGCGGCTATGCCCTCGTCGCCGCACCCGGCGCCCGGCCTTCCGGCATGGCGGGCGACCCCGGTGCGGCAGTCCTGGGTATGGCGGCAGACCCGAGCGGCACCACCGTGTGGTCCGTGGTCACCGACGCGAACGGCGCCACCGCGGTCCAGCGGGCGATCCTGCCCGCCATGGTCAGGCCCCGCACCACGCCCGGCCGCTGACCGCGTGTCGCCGGGCACCTGCCCGCCGACCGCACCGCACCGACATACCCCTGGCACGGCGAAGGGACCCTCCCCGGAGAGGACCCCTTCGACCTGTCACCGGTGACGGGCAGGCCGGACCGCCCGTTACCTTCTTCGTGCCCTCGGTGATGGGGGTGCTGGTCACCAGGTCTGGTATGACTCTTTGCCCCTGTCGCGCATGATCCGGGGGGTGTTGTCGCCGGGCTTGGTGGCGTCGGTGTGACCGCTGATAGGGACACGGCCCCCGCGCTCGGGAGGTCTCTTCGTAACGTGGCTGCCGGCTGCTGACGCCCGACCTGTGGCCAGCGGATCATGAGTCCGTCGGTCAACGAGGAGGACAGGATGCACGGGCTACCCGACCGCACCTACGCGGTCTACCTGGGGTTGGACGTCGGCAAGGAAACTCACCACGCCACCGCCCTGGACCCGTCCGGAAAACGGCTGCACGACAAGGCGCTACCGCAAGACGAGACCAAGCTGCGCGCCCTCTACGAGCACCTGTCCACGCACGGCCCGGTCCTGGTCGTGGTGGACCAGCCCGCCTCGATCGGGGCCCTGCCGGTCGCGGTCGCCCGCGCCGTCGGGGTCGACGTGGCGTACCTGCCGGGCCTGGCGATGCGCCGCATCGCGGACCTACACCCCGGCGCAGCGAAGACCGACGCCCGCGACGCGTACGTCATCGCCGACGCGGCCCGCACCATGCCCCACACCCTGCGGCGCGTGGACATGAACGACGACGCCCTGGCCGACTTGGAAGTCATCGTCGGGTACGACGACGACCTGGCCGGTGAGGTCACCCGCGTCACCAACCGCCTGCACGGCCTGCTCACCCAGATCCACCCAGCCCTGGAACGAGCCCTCGGACCCCGACTGCACCACAAGGCTGTCCTCGAGCTCCTGACCAGGTTCGGCGGACCCGCCGGGCTACGCACGGCCGGTCGGCGGCGGCTGACGAGCGTGGCCAAGCCCCGCGCGCCGCGCTCCTACGATCGGATCGTCGACGAGGTCATGACCGCCCTGGACGCCCAGACCGTGACCGTGCCCGGCACCCGCGCGGCCGAGCTCGTCATCCCGAAGCTGGCTTCCCAGCTCGCCGACCTGCTCGAGCAACGCGCGACCGTCGCGGCGCAGGTCGAGGAGATCCTTGATGCCCACCCTCTTGCCCCGGTCCTGACCTCGATGCCCGGCGTCGGTGTCAGGACCGCCGCAAGGATCTTGCTCGAGGTCGGCGACGGCAGCGCCTTCCCCACAGCCGGGCACCTCGCCGCCTACGCAGGCCTCGCCCCCGTCACACGTCGATCCGGGTCCAGCATCCGCGGCGAGCACCCCTCCAGGTCAGGCAACAAGAACCTCAAACGCGCGCTGTTCCTGTCCGCCTTCGCAGCCCTGTCCGACCCCACCAGCCGCGCCTACTACGACCGCAAACGAGCCCAAGGCAAGAAGCACAACGCCGCCCTCATCTGCCTGGCCCGCCGACGCTGCGACGTTCTCTACGCCATGCTCAGAGACGGCACCACCTACCAAGCCCCGACGGCCGCCGCGGCTTGACGAACCCCATAGGGACACCCCCCCAGCGGCCCGACCTGCCCTCCCCGGTCCAGCGGCACCCGCCCCCCAGCGGGTGCCGCTGGCCCCTAGCCTCTCGCACCGGACCCCCTCGCGACAGAGCCCCCGTGGGTCATCTTCACAGATGGTCCAGGTCTATCGAACACGTAGTCACTTCAGGCCATTTCGGACCAGTCGGACCGGTCGGACCAGCGGGGCCGCGGTGCGCCAGGCGGTCCGTGAGGGGACCGCCCGGCTGCCCTCAGAGGCGCTCGGCCTCCTCCAGCTTGTCGGCGACGACCTCGGCGATCGCCAGCGACGCGGTGGCCGCGGGCGAGGGAGCGTTGAGGACGTGCAGGACCCGCGGGTGCTCGTGCAGGAAGTCGAAGTCCTCGACGAGGGTGCCGTCCGGGCGCATGGCCTGGGCGCGCACACCGGCCCCGGCGCGGACCACGTCGTCGACCTGCACCTCGGGCATCATCTTCTGCGTCGCCCTCACGAAGGCCTCCTTGGAGAAGGACCGCTGGACCTCGCCGACGGAGTAGCGCCAGTACTTCTGCGCGAGCCGCCAGATCCCCGGGAAGGCCGCGAGCTGGACCATGTCCTTGGGGTTGATCTGGGTCCACGAGTAGCCCTCTCGCGCGAGCGCGATCACGGCGTTGGGTCCCAGGTGGACGTGCCCGTCGATGCCCCGCGTGGCGTGCACCCCGAGGAAGGGGAAGCGCGGGTCGGGCACAGGATAGATCAGCGATCTGCACAGGTAGGACTTCTCGGGGGTGAGCTCGTAGTACTCCCCGCGGAAGCCGACGATGCGGGTCTGCGGGTGCGCCCCCATCGCCCTGGCGACCAGGTCGGCGTTGAGCCCGCCGCAGGTGACGACCTGCTTGGCGACGATCGTGCCCTGGCTGGTCTCCACGGTGACGTCGCGCAGCCCGGGCCGCCCCGACACGAGCGCGGTGCCCGTGCGGATCTCCCCGCCCGCGGCGCGGATGTCGTCCGCGTAGGACCGGCACACGACCGTGTAGTCGACGACGCCGGTGACCGTCACCTGCAGCGCCGCCACCCCCTCGGCGTGCGGCTCCACCTCACGGAGCTCCTCGCGGCTCAGCCAGCGGGTCGGCACGTCGTTGGCCTGGCAGCGGCGCTGGATCTCCCGCATCTTGTCGACCTCGTCGGCGCCGGTCGCGACCACGAGCTTGCCGTCGATGCGGTGCGGGATCCCCTTGTCCTGGAGGTAGTCCACCAGCCGCACCCGGCCGTCGAAGCACAGCCGCGCCTTGTAGGACCCCGGCGTGTAGTAGACCCCCGCGTGGATCACGCCGGAGTTGTTGCCCGTCTGGTGGCGGGCGATGTCGTCCTCCTTGTCGATGACGACGACGTGCGCACCAGGCTTGCGCAGCTGCAGCGCTCGGGCGGTGGCGAGCCCGACGATCCCCCCGCCGACGACGAGGACGTCTGCCTCGGTCTTCATGTGATTCCCCTTTCGACTCCCCCAGTCTCTCGCGCGGGCTCCCGCGGCGGAGCGGACTTCGCCACGTCGGGCGGAGGTATGCCGAGGGCCGCGCCCGGGAGCACCCGGACGCGGCCCAGCCCCGCGGTCACCTGGCGAAGAGCGCCTTGTCCGGGGTGCAGGTGACGTCGGCGGCCGGTGTCTCCTGGGTGGTGAGGTAGGCCGTGACCGTCTTGTCGACGCAGGCCGAGTAGCCGTGCAGCGATCCGTGGCCGAAGCCGTCCTTGACGGTGACCAGGCGTGAGGTCGGCAGCGTCCTGCGGTAGGCCGCGGCTCCGGCGTACGGCGTGGACGGGTCGTGCTGGTTGGCGACGATCAGGACGGGCGTGGACGTGGCCTTGTCGAAGGGGCCGCGGTAGACCCCCGTGGCCTTGCCCGGCCAGCCGGCGCACACGCTCGAGGCCCAGGTCCACAGCGGGCCGAAGCCCCCCGCGGCGGCCTTGGCCCGCTCCGCGGCGGACACCCACTCCTGCGGGTCGCTCGGGTTGACGGCGTCGCTGCACAGCACGCCCGAGTAGCCCACCCAGTAGCTGGCCTCCTTGCTCGGCGGGGTGGTGGGCGTGGCCGTGGGGCGCGGTGCGGGCGTCGGACGCCGGGTCGGCGTCGTGGTCGGTCGGGGCCCGTGCAAGCCCGGCGGGACGACGCCCGGTCGCCGGTCGACACCTGGCTGGGGCCTGGGGTCGATGGGCACCTCCTGCGCGGCCGGCGAGGTGGCCTCGGCGGCCCGGGCCAGCGCGTGCAGCTGCTTGAGCGCGGCGGTCGCCTTCTTGCGGGCCCGCGGCGCCGCGAGCATGGCCCTGCTGGGGATCCGCGCAGGCAGGGCGGCCCGCAGGTCGTGGATCGTCGTCAGGACACCGGGGATCTGGTCGGCGGAGTAGAGCGCGCGCAGGACGGTGGAGTGCAGCTCGTCGTACCGCAGCTCGCGCCCGTCGCCCAGGGCGACCGGGCCGCGCTCGGTGGCCGCCACCAGGTCGGCCCAGTCCTGGCGGACCGTCGCGGCGGACGGGCAGCGCGCCGCGCCGACGCGCTCGCACTCGGCGAACGCCGCCTCCAGCGCCTCCTTGGCCCCCAGGTGGGAGCCGAGGCGCTCGGTCAGCGGCCGCAAGGTGCCCCGGTCGCGGCCGGTGCTCCACTCGACCGGGTCGATGACGCCGTCGAGGACCATGGCGCGGACCTTGTCGGGGAAGAGCGCGGCATAGGTCTGGCCGAGGTAGGTGCCGTAGGACGTGCCGTAGTAGGTGAGCCGCTCGTCGCCGAGGGCGGCGCGGGCCAGGTCCAGGTCACGCGCGGCGTCGGCGGTGGACATGTGGTCCAGCAGCTGGGGTGCACCCTTGGCGCACAACGCGCGCTGGCGCCCGTCGACGGTGAGGCGCACCCGCTGCTCGTCGGCCGTCGCGGGGAAGACCACGCCCCCGCCGGGGAGGTCCGGGTCCTCACCCGCCGCGGTGCAGCTCGCGTCGGCGCCGCGGGTCGCGAGCCCGACCACGTCGAAGCGCTTGCGGACCTCGGGGCCGAGCTTGTCCGCCATCTGCCCGACCTGGTCGGGGACCGCCAAGCCCGGGCCGCCAGGGCTCGTGAAGATCGACCCCACCCGGTGCGCCTGGTCCTCGGCGGGCCGCCGCGCCAGGCGCAGCGTGATCGTGCCCGTGTCCGGGCGGGCGTGGTCGAGGGGGACGGTGAGCTCGCCGCACTGGAGGCCACGGCCGCAGTCCTCCCAGGTGATGCCGGCGGCCCGGCCGGCCGTCGTGCGCGAGCCGGGCGCAGGAGCGGGGCCGGCCGCCGTCGCGACGGACGGGACGGACACCAGGGCGGCCGCGACCAGCGCGACCCCTCGGACGGGCAGGGACATGCGAGCCTCCAGACAGGCGTGGCGGACGGACGGACGGTGACCAGCAGACCACCGATCCCTGATGACTCGCCGAAAGTACTCCCGGCACAGGACGATCCGCGACCGCAGCAGGCCGTGCAGGGCCGCTGTCGACAGGGCCTCGCCCCGGTGACCTCGCGCGACGCAGGGTGCGGGCCGCACGTCAGTCGCTACCCTGGGCGCGTGAGCCCAGCCACGTCCTCCGACCGGGGTCGCCAGCCCCCTCTCGCGTGGGCACTGTGCCCCCTGCGCGTGCTCGGCGCGCTGCTCGGCCTGCTGGCCCTCGCCCTGGCCGCTGCCGTCGTCGGCATCGGCGTGACCAGCGTGTGGCCCACCGACGTGCAGACCAGCTCCTACGCCGCGACCCTGCGCCTGTCCGCCGAGCCCGACCAGCTGTCGTCGGTCCACGCCCCGACCCTGTTCGGCAACCTCGACCTGCGCTTCGACGGTCCGCTGCCCGCGCCCGGGGTCAGCGCCGACGCCCGCGTCCGCGACCGGATCACCGCCGTCCTCGCCACCAAGGACCTGTCCGTGTCGGCGCTCAAGCCCGGCGCCGCCGAGATCGACGCCGCCATCAGCTCCGGGGCGTCGTCCCTCGCCGGGAAGTATGCCGCCGGGGTGCTGCTCACCTGCGCGCTGGCCGCCTTCGCCCTGCGGCACTGGCGATCCGCCGAGGCCGGCCTGCGCCCGTGGCGACGGTCCGCTCCGGTCCCCGCGCTCGCCGCCGTCGTCGCGCTCGCCGGGACGGGCGGGTCGGCGTGGGCGACCTTCCGACCCGACCGGCTGGAGACCGTGCAGGCCGACGGGCTGCTCGGCTACGTGCGGTCCAACACCCGGATCCTGTCCGACGTGCAGGCCCGCTCCGCCCAGGCCGAGCCCTACGTCAAGAACATGCTCGCTCTGTCCGCCGCGCTGCAGGAGCACTTCGTCCCGCCGGACCTAGCCCGCCCGGCCGCCGTGAAGCTGCTGCTGGTCAGCGACATCCACGGCGCCAACGCCTATCCTCTGATGCGGCAGATCGTGCAGACCGAGGGCATCACCGCGGTCGTCGACACCGGTGACCTGCTCAACTTCGGGCACGCGCAGGAGGGCGAGGCGGCGGGCATGTATGCCGGGATCGCCTCCCTCGGCGTCCCCTATGTCTTCGTGCGCGGCAACCACGACGCGAGCGCGGCCACCGACGAGTCGGTCCTGCGACGGCTGGCGACGATCCCCAACGTGATCCTGCTGGAGCCGACCGCGGGGACGTACACCGTCGCCACGATCGGGGGCCTGCAGGTCGCGGGCTTCAACGACCCGCGGTGGTTCGGCGACGAGGGCGGCGACACGGCGGGGCAGGTGGCGGCCGCGCGGCGCTTCGACCGCGCGATGGAGCAGGTGCGGTCGGGGCGGGTCGCGCCGGTCGCGAGCACGACGCGAGCCGGGACGCCGGCACCGGCGGCTGGGGAGACCGCACCGGGCGCGGCGACGTCGTCGGGTGCGGCCGCCTCGGGGGCGACCACCTCGGGCGGTGCGTCTGCAGCGGCGCCGCCCGCGACCACGCCGGGCGCCTCCCCGGACCCGACCGCCTCGGCCGCCGTCGCCACCGACCTCCGTCGCGGTCTGGACCTGCTCGTGGCGCACGAGCCCTATGCCGCGGACGCCTTCCCCGCCGCCCGGGTGCGCCTCAACGGCCACATGCACTCGGCTGCGCTGCGCGGCAACCGGATCCAGCTGGGCACCTTCACCGGGGGCGGGGTCGTCGCGCACTACAGCCAGGACCCCGCGGGCGCCGAGCTCAACGGCCAGCCCTATGCCTTCGACATCCTCAGCTACGGCGCCGACTGCCGCCTGGAGACCCTCACCCGCTACAGCTACCGGGACCTGCTCGAGGGGCGGCCGGTCTACGACGACGTCCGCGCCGTCAACGGTCGCTCGATCCAGGCGCCCCAGCCCTCCGCCGGACGGGTGTGCCGCGCCGACGCGCCGCTGACGCTGGCGACCGTCGTGGCGGACGCCCCCGACCCGAGCTCCTCGCCCACGCCGGCGACCACCAGCACCACCCCCTGACCGAGCGGCTCACCCCACGCTGACCTCCCCCGCGCCGGGTGGGACGGGAGCGGGGTGCCGGGCGCGAGGCGTATGGCGGGACGGGACGGCGACCACGTCCCGGCGTGCGGTCAGCGGCGGGCGCGCGAGCTGACCATGCGCCACAGCGCGATGCCGCTCGGCACGGCCACGGCCGCCGCGGTGGCGTAGTCCTTGCGGCGGAAGGCCTGCCACGCCGAGACCAGGCTCGACACCATCAGGGTGCCCGAGGCGGCGTTGTTCACGGACTGCTGGTTGATCGGCATACACCCTCCAGGACAAGAGTCACGGTCGATCACCGAGCGTATCTTCCGGTGCGTCAGGAGGGGCCCGAACGACGCACGACGGGCCGCCCCGCAAGGACGGCCCGTCGGGTCGCGGGATCAGCCGTGGCGGTGCACGCCGATGTGCTCCACCATGATCTGCCCGTCGGCGAGGTCCTCGGCGACGACCGGGCGCCAGCCGACGTGCATCAGGTGGCCGAGGGCGCGCGAGTCGGAGGCCAGCGAGACCTTGGGGTGGCGCAGCGCAAAGAGCTCGATGATCACGTCGACGAGGGTCTGGGTCAGCCCGGGCTCGGCGTGCTCGGCGGCGGGCACCGTGAGCAGGCGCTGCAGCTCGACGTGGTCGCCGCGCAGCGTGCCGGCGGCATACCCGGCCAGCCGGCCGTCCAGGCTCACCGTCACCAGCCGGAAGCTCTCGTCGCCCTCGCGCCGGGCGAGCCACGGCACGGTGGCGTCGGCCGACCGGGCGGCCTCCTCGAGGTGGGTGAGGTCGTCGCGCAGGCGCTGGGCGCCGGCGGCGTCGTAGTGGGAGACGCGCATCGACAGCATGGTGGGCATGGGTCCTCCAGACCGAGTCGGGTCCGACGACCCGGGTGGGTCGCCGCGCTGGCAGGTCTTCGGACTCGCGGGCGTCGCGCGGCAGGCTGACCTGCACGCGGGCCTAGGCGCCGCTTCCCGAGCCGACCGCTCAGTGCGTGTGGCGCGGTCGTTCCCGCTCACCGCTGCACCGCGGGCGGCTGCCCCCGGCGCAGTCCCGGACTCGCACCGGGTTCCCTCTTGCCCCGGCGCGCCCGAGGGTGTGCCGGACCAGTGCGGCCCAACCTATCCAGGCGGCGCGGAGGGGGCTCGTCGGGACGCGTTCCGCCGGTTGCGGTTCCCGCGATGACCGCCCCCGGCCCGCTCACGGCAGCAGACCTCCCTGGGTCGGTCGGATCCGCCTGCTCGACCAACCCCGGCCGGCCCGACCGCCGCCGGCAGGGACGATCCAGCGCTGCTGGTAGGGGTCGAGGGTGAGGTCCCACCAGACGTCCTCGCCGGTCAGCGCGTCCTGCAGCCCCGAGAGCGGCCCGAAGCCCGCGAACCCGTGGATCGACGCGTGCTGCGGCTCGGCGGTGAGGTTGGCGAGCACCAGGCAGTGCCCGCGCGGGCCCGTCCGCCACAGCGCGAAGACGTGGGGGTTGTCCAGCGGCACCGCGTCGATGGCCTGCTGGGCGTGCAGCTGCGGCAAGGACTTCCGCGCGGCGACGAGCGCCTGCAGCCCCTCGAAGACCCGCGCCGGCACCGTGCCCGCCTCGTGCCGCTGCTGCGCCGCCGTCCAGTCCATGCGCGGCCGGTGCAGCCAGCGGTTGTCGTCCGCGTGCGCCGGGTCCTCGACGTACGACCGGTCGTTGATCATCCCGATCTCGTCCCCCATGTAGATCAGCGGCACGCCGCCGAGCGCCAGGACGAGCCCCTGCAGCAGCAGGATCCGGCGTATGCCGAGGAGCTCCGCCCGCTCCCGCTCGGCACCCGCGAGCCGGCGAGCCTGCTCGAGACCGGCGAGGGACGCGAGGGACCCGCTGATCCGGCGGTCCCCGGTGGCGGGGTTGGCCTGGAAGACCTCGCCGACGGCCCACGACCCGGGATGCGCGCCGGAGTAGAAGTCCGACAGGAACGCGCGGTGGGCCGGCCCGGACAGGCCCACCGCGGCGGCGTGCTCGTCGCTGACCGCCCACCCGATGTCGTCGTGGAGCCGCACGTAGCCCAGCCACGCGGCGGTGGGCGGCAGCGGCGGCATCGCCCGCACGGTGTGGGTGAGCAGTCGGGCGGAGCCTTCGGCGAGCGCCGACCACAGCGCGACCATGTAGACGTTGTGGTAGGCGAGCTCGCACTCCTTGCCGGTCGCCTCCCCCTGGCCGAGGTAGGGCGCCAGGTCCTCGGGCGCGACGATGGCCTCGGCGAGCAGCAGCACGCCGGGCATCGCCAGGCGGGTGAGCGCACGGAAGGCCTGCAGCACCAGGTGTGCCTCGGGCTGGTTCTGGCAGCTGGTGCCGAGCCGCTTCCACAGGAAGGCGACGGCGTCGAGGCGGACGACCTCGACGCCGGCGTTGCCGAGGTGGCAGACGACGTCGAGCATCTCCTCGAGCACGCGGGGGTTCGCGTAGTCCAGGTCCCACTGGTAGTCGTTGAAGGTCGTCCACACCCAGGACCGCGCCTCCTCCACCCAGGTGAAGCTGCCGGGCGCGAAGTCGGGGAAGACCTCGGGCAGCGTCTGCTCCCACCGGTCGGGCATGGTCCGGTCGGGATAGAAGTGGTACATCGCGCGGGCCTCGGGGTCGCCCGTCACCGCCGCCCGCGCCCAGGGGTGCTCCCGCGCGGTGTGGTTGCAGACCAGGTCCACGACCAGCGAGATCCCCTGGGCGCGCAGCGTGCTCGCGAGGGCGGTCAGCTCGGCGAAGCTGCCGAGCCGCGGGTCGGTCCGCCGGTAGTCCGCGACCGCGTAGCCCCCGTCGTCGGCGCCCTCGCGCGGCAGCAGCACCGGCATCAGGTGCAGCATCGTCACGCCGAGCTCGGCGAGGTGGTCGAGCCGGTCGGGCAGCTGTGCGAAGGTCCCGGCAAAGCGGTCGGTGTAGCAGACGTAGCCGATCGTCTCGGGCCGCTGGAACCAGTCGGGCTGGGAGAGTCGGCGCTGGTCGAGCAGGTGCAGGTCCTGCGGTCGTCCGGCGAAGGCTCGCGCGGCGACGGTCACGAGGCGGTCGAGGACCTGGTCCAGGGCAGGGTCGGCGGCGACCTGCGCAGCGGTGTCCTCACCCACCGTTGCGCCGTACAAGCCCTGGACCGGGCGCACCACGTCGGCCCACAGGGTCGCCAGCCGGGCCTCGAAGATCGCCCGCGCGTCGTCGTCGAGGGTCGCCCACCCGGGCAGGGAGCGGTAGGACCGGGGGATCTCGGGCAGGGGCGCGGCCATGAGGCCATGCTCCCACCGACGCGGCGACGGGGCCCGCAGCCGCTGGCGGCACGGTCGGCGCCGCGCCCGCCCTTCGGGGACAATGGGACGGTGACTGCAACGGAGCATCAGGAGATCGAGCGCAAGTACGACGTGGCCGGCGGGGCCGAGCTGCCCAGCCTGGTGACGCTCCCGGGGGTGGATCACGTCGAGGTGCGTCCCGCCGAGGAGCTGGACGCGATCTACGTCGACACCGCCGACCTGGCGCTGGCCCGCGCCCGGATCACGCTGCGTCGCCGCACCGGGGGCAAGGACGCCGGCTGGCACCTCAAGCTCCCGGCCCGCAAGGACGTCCGCCGGGAGCTGCACGCCCCCCTCGGCGAGGAGCCGACCCGCGAGGACGGCTCGCTCGACCTGCAGCGGCTGCAGGTCCCGGCCGAGTTGCTCCCCCACGTGCTCGCGCACACGCGGGGCCGCGACATCACCCCGGTCGTGCGGCTCACCAACCAGCGGACCACCGCCGAGCTGTATGCCGGGGAGCAGCGCACCTTCCTCGCCGAGGTGTGCGCCGACCGGGTCACCGCGACCCCGCTGCGAGAGGGCCTGACCGCGAGCGCCTGGAGCGAGTGGGAGGTCGAGCTCGTCGACGGGCCCCTGTCGCTGCTGGACGCCGTCGAGGGGGTGCTGCTGGCCGCCGGCGCACGCCCGGCGAGCGGCCCGTCCAAGCTGGTGCGGGCCCTGGGGTCCCTCGCGCCGCGGCCGGTCGCGATCCACGCCGTCCCCGACAGGCCCACGGCCGGCCAGGTGATGATGGCGGCGCTGCAGTCCACCGTGGAGCGGCTCAAGGCCGAGGACGCGGGCGCCCGGCTGTCCGCGCCCGACGCCGTGCACCAGATGCGGGTGGCGTCGCGCCGGCTGCGGACCCTGCTGTCGACGTACGGCCCGCTGCTCGACCCGGACACCACCACCCACCTGCGCGAGGAGCTCAAGGTCCTCGCCGAGACCCTGGGCGGGGTCCGCGACAGCGAGGTGATGCGCGAGCGCCTGCTCGCCCTCGTCGAGGCCCAGCCGGCCCAGGCGGTCCTCGGCCCCGTGAGCGAGCGGATCGAGGCCGAGATGGCCAAGGACTACGCGCGGGCTCACGCTCGGCTGGTGCGCGGCCTGGAGCACGAGCGCTACTACGCGCTGCTCGACGCCCTCGACGAGCTGGTCGCCACCCCGCCCACGACTCCCCTCGCCCAGGAGAAGGCCCAGCTCGTCGTCCCCCGCCTCCTCGGCCGCGACTGGCGCCGCATGCGCCGCGCGGTGGTGCAGGCCACCCGCGAGGACGACCCGGCCCGCGCCGAGGACGCCCTCCACGAGGTGCGCAAGGGCGCCAAGCGGCTGCGGTACGCCGCGGAGTCCACCGGCGTGGTCCTCGGGCTGCGGGCCAAGCAGCTCGCCAGGTCCGCTGCTGCCCTCTCGGAGGTGCTCGGCGAGCACCAGGACTCGGTGATCACCCAGGAGGCGATCCGCGACCTCGGCATGCGTGCCCAGCGGCACGGGGAGCCCGTTCACCTACGGCCGGCTGGAGGGGATCGAGGAGGCCGGGCGCGGACGGCTCGCGTCCAAGGGCTACCGCAAGGCCCTCGCCGACGTCCGCAGGCGTCGCCTCAAGGGCTGGAAGAAGGTCTGAGCCGAGCCGGTCTCGTCGGGTGGGGCACCGACCACCTGGCGCGCCGCGGCTGATAGGACTTGAGGGCACCCACCACACGAGGAGACGCCATGTCCGAGCACACCCGCACCATCACGGTCGACGCCCCCGCGGACGTCGCCTTCGGCTACCTGAGCGATGCGCGCAACCTGCCCGACTTCATGCCTCGGATGCGGTCGGTGGAGCCGCAGGGCGACGGCATCGTCGCCGTCACCGCCGTGGTCACCCCCGACGGCAAGCAGGAGCTCGAGGTGCACGGCACCGCCCAGCTGGAGGTCGACGAGGCCGCCCGCACGATGCGCTGGAGCTCCGAGCGGCACAGCTACCACGGCTCCCTCGCCGTCACCGGCGAGCGCCCGGCCGAGCTGCAGATCACGCTGAGCACCGAGCACGGCGACCCCGCCACCATCGACATGGGCCTGGACCAGGCGCTCGAGGCGATCAAGACCCGCATCGAGGCGCGCGTCTGACCGCACGCCCCGCAGGCCGAGGGCCTCGCACCCGCTGCGGCGGGTGCGAGGCCCTCGGCGTCAGTCCACGGCGACGTCGTGCGCGGCCGCGTCGGACTCGGCAGCCGCGGCCTCCTGCGACGACAGCCGCTCGTCCTCGGGCCCGGGCGGCAGCGGCAGGTGGGAGGCCCGCAGCGTCGCGTTGGCGAAGGCCACCAGCGGCACCGCGAAGAGCGCACCCGCCACACCGGCCACCGCGGTGCCGGCCAGCACCGACAGGGCGACGCCGAGCGGGTGGACCTCGACGTTGCGGCTCATGATCAGCGGCTGCAGCAGGTGCGCCTCGAGCTGGACCAGGATCACGATGGTGATGGCCACGACGAGGGCCGCCCCCGGCCCGTGCTCGATGAGCGACACCGCGATGCAGAAGCAGCCGGTCACCGTCATGCCGATCAGCGGGATGAAGGACCCCACGAAGATCAGCACCGCCAGCGCCACCGCCATCGGCACGTGCAGCACGTAGAGCACCACCCAGATCGTCGTGGCGTGCAGGGTGGCGATGATCGTCACGCCGCGCATGTAGCCGCCGAGGGTGTGCCAGCCGACCCGCCCGACCTGGTCGAGACGGCGCCGGGAGCCGGCGGGCATCAGCCCGAGCACCCAGCGCCAGATCTCCTCGCCGTCGCGCAGCAGGAAGAAGGTGCTCAGCAGCAGCAGGAGACCGCCCGCCACGATCTCGGACAGCGTCGACATGGTGGTGATCGCGCTGGAGACGAGGGTGCCCTGGTTCTTGGAGATGGCGTCGGACGCCTCGGTGAGGTACTTGTCGAACTGCTTGTCGCTCACCTGAAGCGGGCCGTTGTGCAGCCATGAGCCCGCCTGCTTGAGGAACTCCTTGAACTGGTCCCCCATCCGTGGGGCGTTGGCGGAGATCTGCATGGCGACGAAGGTGATGATGGCGCCGATCACCGCGATGCCGAGCAGCAGCGCCAGGAAGGCCGCCAGCGAGTGCGGCACCCGAGCCCCGTCGCGCAGCCGGCGCTGCACCGGCCCGAGCACGGCCGTCAGCAGCAGCGCGACGACGAAGGGGATGGTGACGATCGGCACCGCGCCCAGGACGTGGGCCACGAGCCACACCGCGGCGGCGATGAGCATCAGCCGCCAGCTCCACGCGGCGGCGACGCGCACGGCGAAGGGGAGCGGGTCGGCGTCGTCGTGGGGGCCCGGCACGGTGACGTGCACGTGGGCGGTGGGCTGGGGCGCGTCCGCGGCGGTGGCCCACTGCGAGGGCGGCGGCGCGTCGAGCCGGGCCCGGACCGTGCGGGCCACGGTCCCGAGGGCTCCCCGCAGCCGGGGGGGCCGGGGCGCGCCGGTGCGGTCGTCGTGCGAGTCGTCGTGCAGGTCGTCCTGGTCCATCGCGGTCCTCTCGGGCGGTCGCGCACCATGATTCATGGCCCGGCTGAGGGTTCTCTGCCCCAGGACACCGTATGCCGAACGGGGGACCTGCGGGCCCCTCCGTCACCCGCCGGTGACCAGACCGCCCGCCGCGGGTCAGAACTCCCGCGCCCGCCGCAGCGGCCGGGGCCGCCCGTCGGGGTCGTGCAGCAGCTCGTAGACCACCTTGCACCAGGCCCGGGTCAGCGGGCCCTGCTCGACGGGCCGGATCCGGCGCAGGCGTCCCGGCGGCCGCTCCCCCGAGCACCCGCCCGCGTGCCAGGCATCAAGCCGGTCCGCGCACTCGGCATACGCCCGGAACATGCCCCGGTTGCCGAGGCAGTCGCCCATGATCGCGTGGAGCTGCTCGTCGGAGGGGTCGGGCGGCAGCTCGCGGCCCAGGTGCTCGGCGGCGAGGACGAGCCGCAGGCGGCGGGCATAGACGTTGTGGTCGGCGCCGGCGTCGTCGAAGACCACGGCCGACAGCTCCGAGTCGTGGGTCCACGAGCGGCGGTTGAAGTTGTCCGACCCGATCGTGGCCCACATGTCGTCCATGACGCAGACCTTGGCGTGGACGTAGACCGGGGTCCCGGCGGGGTTCTCGATGCCGTAGACCCCGACCCGGTCGGGGCCGGCCTGCTCGATGATCGACAGCGCCTCGTGCCGACCGTAGAGCTGCGGCTGCCGCGACAGCGCGCCGGACTGGTCGGGCACCTGCGGCAGCACCGCGATCACGTGCAGGTCCGGGCTGGTGGTCAGGGTGTCCTTGAACTGGTCGGCGACGTCGGAGGACCAGAGGTACTGGTCCTCGATGTAGATCAGGTGGTCGGCGCGCGCCAGCGCCTTGGAGTAGCCCCGGGCCACGGACCGCTCGCCGCCGCGGGCATAGGGATAGTCCCGGCCGTGGCGCAGGTTCGGATAGGTGCGCAGCAGCTGCACGTGGTGGGTGCCGCCGACGACGGGTGGCGGCGGCGGCATGCGCGGCGGCAGCGGGTCGGGGTCGGTGTCGTCGCCGCGCCACCGGTCGGCGGCCATCCGGATCGGGCTGCGCGACAAGGGGGTCGGGTCGTTCCACCGCTCCCGGAAGACCGTCTCCACGTCATACACCGCCGGTCCCTGCAGGCACACCTGCACGTCGTGCCAGGGCGGGGTGCCGCCGAACTCCTCGGCCATGTCCTGGGTCTGCGGGTCGCCGCCGTGGCCGCGGTCGTCCCCGCGGGAGTGGCACAGGTCGATGCCGCCGACGTAGGCGACGTCGCGGGTGGGGTCGTCGCGGTGCCGGATCACCACGAACTTCTGGTGGTGGCTGCCGCCGGTGCGCACCCGCATGTCCAGGAGGACCTCGGCGCCCTCGTGCTGCAGCTGCTCGCCGAACCGGCGGTTCTCGGTGCCGGAGAAGTTCAGCTTGTCCCAGTGCGAGCGCCACACCAGCCCGCGCACGTCGGCGCCGCGGCGCCTGGCGCGGATCAGCACCGATGCGATCTCCGAGCCGGGGTCCTCGGGCAGCAGCCGCTCGTCGGGGTCACCACGCCAGTCGGTGAACCACACCAGGTCCCCCTCGCCCACCGCCTCCAGCCGGGCGTGCAGGTGGCGGAAGTACTCCCGGCCGTGGATCAGGGGGACCGCGCGGTTGCCGTCGCTCCAGGCCTGGTCGCCCGGGTGCACGTCGTCCAGGGTGGTGCGCGGGTTGGCCCGCTCGTCCTTGGTGAGGAGCCAGTCCCGGATGGTCATGCCGCTCATTCTGCCCGTATGCCGGACCGGGCGCCCCACCTCCCCCGAAACGCTCAGCCTGCGGCGATGAGGCTCACGGCCGCGGCGCACCCGAGCAGGCCCACCACCTGGGCGCGGCTCGCCCGCTCCCCGAGCACGGCCATGGCGAGCAGCACGGTGAAGGCCGGGTAGAGCGACGCCACCACCGGGACGATCGTCAACCGCCCCCCGCCCGCCCGGCTCGCCAGGAAGTAGGTCAGCGCCCCGAAGGCGCCGGTGAGCCCCACCGACCACGCCGGCAGGGCCGCCCGCACCCCGCCGTCGGGGCGTCGGTGGGCCCGCTGCTGCAGGACGATGCCCCACATCGCGACCAGCGAGCCGAGCTGGCAGACGGCCACCGGCCAGCTCCCGGCGCCGGCGCCGGCGTGCGCCAGGGCCACGAAGTAGACCGCGAAGCCCACACCGGCGAGCAGCCCGTCCCGCACCCCGGCCCGGTCGTCGCGCGGCGCGGCGGAGGTGTCGGCGCCGCTCGTGCCGCCGCCCTCGCCCGCGGCTACCGCCCACACCGCGGGCAGGGCCAACGCGATCCCGACCAGGGCCGGCGGCGCCGGCCGCTCCCCGAGGGCCACCCCCAGCAGCACCGGCAGCCCGGCCGCGCAGACGGCGGACAGCGGGCCCGCCACGTGCATCGCCCCCGAGGCCAGGCCCCGCATGAGCATCAGCGTGCCGAAGACGTGCCCGACGGTCGCGACCAGGCCCCACAGCACGGCCTGCTGGGTCAACGGGCTGCCCTGCGCCACAGCGATCGCGGTCAGGCAGGTCGCCGAGAAGCTCTGGGCGACGGCGGCCACCACGAGGAAGTGACGTCGACGGGACTGCACGCCCGAGAGGAAGTCCGAGACGCCGTACAGCACGGCGGAGACGAGGGCAAAGGTGATGGCGACCACGCCTCCACCCTGTCAGACCGTCACTCCCTCACACCTGGAAGGGGACTCCCGTGAGCTCCTCGCACAGCTGCCACAGCTGGGCGGCCCTGCGGCGGTCGTGGGAGGCGGCGCTGGAGCCCACGGTGCGCGGGTGGCCCTGCGCCTCCAGGAAGCCGTCGGGGCCGACGTAGCTGCCGCCGGGCAGGTCGTCGACGGTGGCGGCGTACAGCTCGGGCAGCGCGCCGTCGGCGGCACTCTGGGCGATCTGGCGGACCTTGGCGGAGACCCGCACGGCGCGGTCGGCCCAGGCCTTGCCGGTGTGCCCCGGCAGGTTGGTGTCGGAGTAGCCGGGGTGCGCGGCCACCGAGCGCAGCGGCGAGCGGGCGGCGGTGAGGCGGCGCTGCAGCTCGTAGGCCAGCATCAGGTCCATCAGCTTGGACTGCCCGTAGGCCGCCCACGGCTGGTAGGGCCGCCGCTCGAAGCTCGGGTCGGCCAGGTCCAGCCGCCCCATGCGGTGCATCAGGGAGGACAGCCACACCACCCGGTCGGTCAGGCGCGGCAGGAGCTGCGCGGTGAGCGCGAAGTGGCCGAGCACGTTGGTGGCGAGCTGCATCTCGTGGCCGTCGACGCTGCGGGCGTGGGGGATGGCCATGACCCCGGCGTTGTTGACCAGCGTCTCGATGCGCCAGTCCGCCAGCTCCTGCGCGAAGCTGCGCACGGAGGACAGGGAGGCGAGGTCGAGGTGACGCACCTCGGCGTCGCCGGCGCCGCTGCGGTCGACGGTCGCGAGGGCGGCCTCGGCCTTGGCCAGGTCCCGGCAGGCCATGACCACGTAGCCGCCCTTGGCGACGAGGGCGCGGGTGGTCTCGAGCCCGAGGCCCGAGCTGGCACCGGTCACGACGAAGACGCGGCCGGTCTGGTCGGGGATGTCCTTGGCGGTCCAGGTGCTCATGGCTCCAGTCTGGCCCAGGTATGGCGGCCGGTGCCCCGCCTGCCCCGCTCGCCCGAGCACCGGCACCGGCACCGGCACCGGCACCGGCACCGGCATACGATCGCAGACGTGAGGGCGGGCCCCCGGGTCGACCGGTGGGCCCGCCCCCGCGGTGCGCGGCGCACCGTCACAGGTGCATGTGCCCGGTGGCGATCTCCTTGGCGTGACCGCCGAGGGAGACCTGGCCCTCGGCGTCGATGTTCATGAGCAGCATCGAGGGGCGCTCGATCTCGCGGCCCTGGTAGACGCGGTAGGCCTTGTCGCGCTCGCCGCGGGCGGCGAGGACCTCGCCGAGGCGGGAGGCGCCGGACGCGGTGGCCGCGACCTCGAGGACACCGCCCTGGGGGCCGTAGAACATGCGCGACTCGATCTCGCCGTCCTCGCGGAAGGCCCAGACGTAGACCTGCGGCTCGACGTGCAGGAGCATGGCGTACTGGTGCAGCAGGCGGGCGTCGATGCGCGCCTCGTGCACGTCCTGCGCCGTGGCGAGCTGCAGCACGATGGTGGAGCGGCTGAAGGTGACCTTGACCGTCGGGTCCATGATCGCGGGCATCTTGCGCCCGACGAGGCCGGCGAGGAAGCGCTTCTCGGTCCTGATCTCCTCGATCGTGGCCTTGCGGCCGATCATGGTCCAGTGGTCGCCGGAGTCGATGACCTGGATCTCGGGGTGCTTCTGCCCCACCAGCCGCATCACGCCGTCCGCGGGAACGCCGTTGAGCTCCTTGAGGACCTGGGCGGTCGCCATCGACGGACCGCCCGCGAAGCCGGACGCACCCTCGGGCTGGAAGAAGCGGACCTCGGGGTTGCCGTCGGCGTCGTAGCCGGTGATGAAGGAGCACTCGCACCCGAGCTGGCGGGCCGTCTGCTTCATGGTCTCGTCATCGAGACCGGAGGCGTCCGTGAACACCGCGACGGCGTTGCCGGAGAAGAGGTCCTCCGGCGTGGTGAACACGTTGAGGAGTCGGTAGTCGCAAGGCATGGGCCCAGGCTAGCCGTCGGGCCCCGGTCCGGCAGCGGGAGGTCGCTCCCCCACGCTGTGACCCCCGTCTCGCGACGTGCGCCGTGTCGCCGGGCCCGGGGCGCGTGCTGTCCCCTCGCAGCCGGGCCGATCGGCGGCCGCGGATGTCCACGGCCGCCGATCGGCATACGGCATCTCCCAGGTCCGAGCGCGACGTCGGCTCGAGCGAGGTCGACCCGCGCAGGGCTCACCCGAGACTGGTGAACAAGGGGTGGTCGGGCGTGCAGACGGCGTCCTTGGCGGGGGCCTTGCCGGTGAGCAGGTAGCTCGTGCGGATCTTGTCGACGCAGGAGGAGACGTCGAGGGCACCGTGGCCGAAGCCGTTCTTGAGGGTGACCAGACGCGAGGTCGGCAGGATCGAGCGGTAGGCCTTGGCGCCGGAGTAGGGGGTGGCTGGATCGTGCTGGGTGCCGATCACCATCACCGGGGTGGACGTGGGCTTGGTGAACGGTCCGCGGTAGGCCGCGGCCGACGAGCCCGGCCAGCCGGCGCAGACGCTGGAGCGCCACAGCCAGAAGGGCCCGAAGCTCCCGGCCGCCTTGCGCGCCCTCGGGTCGGCCGCGATCCAGGACTTGCCGTTCGCCGGGTTGACGCTGTCCGCGCACAGGACCCCGTGGAAGGTCGCGTCGTACGTCGGGGCTTCCGACGGCTCGGGGGCGGGGGCGGCGAGGACCTGGGCCGGGCTCGTGGACCGCCGGGCCTTCTCGGGCAGCAGGGGGCGGGTGAGCGACGACCCGGACGGGTGCTCGCGCTTGACCTTGGCGGCCAGGGCCTGCAGACGGGCCACGGCCTGCTTGGCGTCGGAGGCCGGGGTGTCGGCCCGCGCCGAGGCGCGCGGCGCCACGGCCTCGCGCAGGTCCTCCAGGGCCGGCAGCAGCACCGGGATGTCGTCGTAGGAGTAGAGCACCTGCGTGGTCAGCGCGATGACGTCGTCGACGCTCAGGGTCGTGCCGTCCTTGAGGTCGATCGGGCCCTTGGCCAGGCGATCCATGAGGACCTTCCAGTCCTCCTTGGCCGTGGCGGCCTGGGGGCACCGCTTGACGCCGCTGCGCTCGCACTCGGCGAGGACGGCGTTCAGCTCCTCGGAGGCGCCCTTGTGGGAGTTGATGCGCTCGGTGACCGGGACGGTGGTGCCCTCCTTGCCGCGGCCGGTCGCCCAGGCCACGGGGTCCAGGACGCCGTCGACGACGAGGGCGCGGACGTTCTGCGGATACATCGCGGCGTACGTCGCGCCGAGGTAGGTGCCGTAGGAGATGCCGTAGTAGGTGATCTTCTTGTCGCCCAGGGCCCGGCGTGCCAGGTCCATGTCGCGCGCGGTGTCCGCGGTCGTCATGTGGTCGAGGATCCGCGGCTTGTGCTGGCGGCAGGTGCGGCGGAAGGCCTCGTCGTAGGCCAGGTGCTGCTGCATCTCCTTGGCGTTGAGCGGGAAGGCGTGCTCGTCGGCCGTCGGCATCGACTCGCCCGGCTTGCCCGTGCAGACGGCGAGGTCGGCACCCTCGACACCGCGCGGGCCGATCCCCACCACGTCGAACCGGTGCCGGACCTCGGGACCGAGCGCCTGGGACAGCCCACGCACCGAGGTCGTGGCCTGGCCGCCGGGCCCACCCGGGTTGACGAACATCGACCCGATGCGCTTGCCCTGGTCGTCGGCGGGCCGGCGGGACAGCATGAGCGTGATCGTCCCCTTGGACAGGTCGCGGTAGTCCAGGGGGACGTCCATGGTGCCGCACTGCAGGCCCTGCCCGCAGTGACGCCAGGAGATCTGCGGGGTGGTCAGCGCCTGGGTGGCCCGCGCCGTGCGCTGGTCGCCCTCGGCGACCGCACGGGCAGCGGCGGGCGAACCGGGTGCTGCGGAGGCGGCAGGCGCCACGGCGCTGCCGGCGAGGGCGAGGGTGAGTGCCGCCAGGGTGGCGGCGCGGCTGGATGACATCGATGGTCTCCTCACGAGGACGGCTGGCCCCCCTGGGCCGTGGATGGGGAGCCCGACCGGCGATAGCCACGGTGGAGCTCCAGACCCATGGAACACCAAGGCCTTTGGCGTTTCATGAGAGAGGTCCCCCCACTCGGTCGGAGCGAACCCCCGGTGGTGCTGCCCCGCCCCCTGTCCCGGCGCAGCTCACCCAGGCTCTGCTCGGGGCCATGCCCGTCAGGGCACCTGGCGCCCATGACCTCGAGGCGTCAGGTCCTGGTGATCGCGGGGCACCGCGCTAGCCCGGAGATTTCACGGGGGTGGGTGTGCACGAACAGATAACAGTCGGGCTCTCAGCCCGCGGTAGCGGTCTGAGTGGTCATGGTGGCCTCCTAATCCATGGGGCTCAATCCCCTCGCCACTTCTTTGTGCCCTCGATGATGGGGGCGTGGGGTTGAGCCCGTTCGGCGGACATCCTGACTGGCCAGGCCATGTGCCTGGCCGGAGAGGATGCCCTCATGGGCGCGAAGAGGAAGAGCTACACCCCGCAGCATCGGGTCGACGCGGCCCGGTTGGTGATCGACTCGGGTCGTACGATCGCGCAGGTGTCTCGTGAGATCGGGGTCGGGGAACGGGCCCTACCCCCGGCTCTTGGACACGGGGTGTGATTACGCAGCCGTGGGCAACGTAGCGGTGTAGCCGGTCTCGTAGACGAGCGGTGAGGTGTAGCGGCACCAGGAGCCTTTTCCATCCTGGCCTTTGATCTGCGGAAACGCCCCTCAGGCTGGCGGCGAAAACTCGCCCCCGTGACCTGCGGGTCTGTGAGGGCCAGGTCTCTGAACTGCGCACTCGTCGCCGACCAAGATGGAAAAGGCTCCAGGAGGCGGACCGCTGCGGCGAGGCAGGATTCTGACCCGCCGCCGCGGGACATGAAGTAACCAGCGCGCATCGCTCTGATCCTTGATCACCTTCCCGAACCGGCCTGATAGCCGTCGCGCCGGGTCACAGTTCCGCCTCAGAGGCGTCTGAGGCGCCTCGCGCGAATACCTCGTTGCAGCTATTCAAATCACCAGAGCCGCTCAGTAAATTCTAAGAACAATCGGCCCGACCTCGCTTCCGCGTCTGTATAACTTCCACTCCAGAACATGCCTCCCATCACTTATATCTGCCATTAGGGGCATTGGCCCCTCGTCATCGACGATCAGTGCAAAGACGTCTTGAGCGCCCATCTCCAAGGTGATCTGACCCATGGAATGTGGCATTTCAGGAATCCCCGGGTCGCCATCTTCACACAGGGAGATATGTATCGGAACAACCTCCTGCCCCCCTTGGGAAAATCTAATGAAGAGGCCACACCCATCAACCTCAAGGACCTCACCACCTCCCTTCACCCATGACTTCAATCTCTTCAATTCAGGATCTATCGGGAAAGAGCCGATGCTCAAATAGAGCTGGGGGGTCTCTGAGTAGATCCAGAAGCCTTTAAGTGGGGACTTGCAGTTCGAGAAGGACATCTAGACTCTCTAAACCATGATTTGTGGGGGACCATACAGGTAGAGCTTGATCTACCCTGACTCGTGCCACCGGGGCGTGTTACCGGAGTGCGTCGAGGAGCGGTGTCATAGCGTCGTAGCAACGCTCCTGGTCAGTGGGGGTCGGCCGGGAGGTGCTGGTGGTGGGTGCGCGTCGGGTGTTGTCGATCGGGGACCGGGTCGAGATCGCGACGGGCTTGAAGGCGGGCTGGTCGATCCGGGCGATCGCGGCGGGGATCGGGCGGGCGCCGTCGGTGGTCTCGCGTGAGGTTCGCCGCAACCGGACGAAGACGCGTGGGTACCAGGTCGTGCACGCCGACGTGAAGGCCGAGCGGCGTCGGGCCCGCCCACAGGCGAGGAAGGTCGCCCTCGATCCGGTCCTGGCTGCTCGGGTCGACGCGGACCTGCGCCGCTCGCGGACGCCGCGTCAGATCGCGGGTCGGTTGACCCTGGAAGCCACAGACTCCACGGTGGCACCCATGAACGGTTCCCTCCCGGCCGATGGTCGTACCTGCTCGCACGAGGCGATCTACCAGTACATCTACGCCCTGCCCAAGGGCGACCTCGCCGCCAAGGGGATTCTCTTGCGCAGCAGGCGAACCCGCCGCAGGGCCCGTCCCGAGCCTGGGCAGCGCCGGCCGGTGATCGTCGGGATGGTCCCGTTGAGCGAGCGTAGCCCCGAGGCGGACGACCGGCGGGTACCCGGGCACTGGGAAGGCGACCTGATCATCGGCAAGAACGGCGCGACCGCGGCCGCGACCCTCGTCGAACGGACCACCCGGTACACGATCATCAAGGCCCTGCCCGCGGGGAAGGACTCCACCGCCCTGGCCGACATCCTCATCGACCACGTCAACGAGCTACCCGCGATGATGCGCAAGTCCCTCACCTGGAGCCTTTTTCATCTGGGGTTCTGACCTGCGGTGATGAGCATCCAGACTGCGGTGGTGATGGTGGTGAGGCGGTGCGGGCAGCCGCGGTAGCGGCGTAGGACTTGCCAGGCCTTCAACAGGGCGTTGGCGCGTTCGCCGCGGGCTCGCAGGCGGGCTTGGGCCGCGTTGACGGCTCTCTCGTTCGCCGAGAGGGTCCGGCGTTGGAAGTGGCCGGTCGTGCGGTGGCGGTGGACGGCGCGGATCGGGGTGGTGACTCCTGGCGCCGATGCCGGTGTATCCCTTGTCCGCGAGGACGAGCAGGCCCTGGGCGGTCAGGGGCGCCAGGGCGTCGGGGACGTGGTGCTGCCGGGCGGCGCGGACATCGTGGCAGGCGCCCGGGACCGCTGGGGAGCACCACACGAGGTCACCTCGCCCGGAGGCGAGGACCTGCACGTTCATGCCGTGGCGGTGTGTCTTGCCGCTGTAGTGGGCCCGGTCGGCGCCCTTGGGTCTGGTCCGCACGCGGTCGGTCCCCGGTCACGGTGCCGCCCCTGGATCAGGTAGGCCTTCGACCGTGCCCGCTCCAAGGCGTCGTCGAGGGTGGGGGCCATGCCGGCGAGCACCTGACAGGCCTCGACCACGTACCGGTAGACCGTGGCGGTGCCGATACCGAAGCCGGCCGCCGGCGCGGTGTACGTGTGGTTGTCGTGGCTGGTGGGCCAGGACCAGCAGCGCCTGCCGTGCCGGTGACAGCGCACGCCAGGGCGTCCTCAGCCGGGTCCGGTGCTCGGCCAGCGCGGTCGCGAGCATCTGGTGGGCGGTGGTGGACACGGGCAGCCCGACGGGATAGACAAGCACAGCGAAGCTCCTGGCACAGCGGACGATCTAGTCAATCCCCGCTCCTACCAGGAGCTTCGCCCCACCCCACGCCACCACGCCGCCCACCCAACACCCTGCCAGCCAGGATGAAAAAGGCTCAGGGCCCGGTCTGCCGTGTCGTGCGACGCCGGCACGGTTCCCGCCGCGCCGCCCATGTCGGCCTCGGAGGGCTGACGGGTCTCCACAGCCTGACCCTCGGCGTCGTGGCCGGTCCGGGCACGTGACCAGCCGGAGCGCCGCTCCTGCCGTACGAGGAGCGCAGCGCCCGGCGGCGGCTGTCTCCCACCTCGTAGGGCCCGTCGCCCGGGTTCACCCCATGTCCACCGCCGGATCACCTGTCGCGTCGATTGCGGACACCCTGCCCCGACGGGACCCGCCCCGGGGTGAACAATCTGGCTCATGACGGATCACCGACGCTCCGACGCCCCGCTCAACCTCCCCACCGGACCCGCGGCGGTCGCCGCGATCGCCGACGAGGCGGTCGAGGTGGCCCGCCGCTGGGCGCGCGCCACGGCCAAGGGCGCGACCCGCTCCGAGCGGGCCACGTCCGCCCAGCTCGGGGCCCTGCTCCGGGACGAGACCGGGCTCGACCTGGCGGTCACCTTCGTCGACGAGGTCGCCCGGCCGGAGGACCCCTACGTCGCCGCCAAGGTGCTGTCCACCATCACGGCCTCCGACGCGGGCTCCTTCCTCGGCCCGGTGGACCGCTCGCTGCTCGGCCTCGGTGCCCGGGTCGCGCCGCTCGCCCCGCCGGTCGTGGTGTCGATCGCGCGCAAGCGGCTGCGCCAGATCGTCGGCCACCTGGTGGCGGACGCCACCGACCCCGGCCTGGCCCGTCACCTGGCGGCCGCCCGGGCCGAGGGCTTCCGGCTCAACGTCAACCTGCTCGGCGAGGCCGTCCTCGGCGAGCAGGAGGCCGCGAGCCGCACCGAGCGCACCCGGGCCCTGCTCGCCCGCCCGGACGTGGACTACGTCTCGATCAAGGTGTCCTCGCTGGTCAGCCAGATCTCCACGTGGGACACCGAGGGCACCGTCGAGCGGGTGCTGGAGCGCCTGCGGCCGCTCTACCGCACCGCCGCGCACAAGCAGCCCAAGGCCTTCGTCAACCTCGACATGGAGGAGTACAAGGACCTCGACCTCACCATGGAGGTCTTCGAGCGGATGCTGCGCGAGGAGGAGTTCCACGACCTGGAGGCGGGCATCGTGCTGCAGGCCTACCTGCCGGACGCGATCCCGGCGCTGGAGCGGCTGATCCGGTTCGCGCAGGAGCGGCACGCGGCCGGGCACGCGGGCATCAAGATCCGCGTCGTCAAGGGCGCCAACCTCGCGATGGAGCGCGCCGAGGCCGAGGTCCACGGGTGGGAGCAGGCGCCATACCCCACCAAGGAGGACGTGGACGCCAACTACCTGTCCTTCGTGGAGCGGGCGCTGCGCCCCGACGCCACCGAGGTCATGCGTCTGGGCGTCGCCTCGCACAACCTCTTCGACACCGCCGTCGCCTACCTGCTGGCCCGGCAGCGGGGCTGCCTGGACGCCCTCGACGTGGAGATGCTGCAGGGGATGGCCCCCAGCCAGGCCCGCGCGGTCAGGGAGGACGTCGGCTCGGTCCTGCTCTACACCCCCGTCGTCGCCCCCGAGGACTTCGACGTCGCGGTGAGCTATCTCATCCGACGCCTGGAGGAGAACGCCCAGCCTCAGAACTTCCTGCACGCGATGTTCGCCGCCGACCCCCAGGCGGGCGCCAAGGGCCGGGGCCGGTCCGGCCCGGACTCCGGCAGCCACGACGCGATGGCCGACCAGGAGCGCCGGTTCCGCGAGTCGGTGGCCGCAATGGCCACGACCCCGATCGGTCCGCGCCGCACCCCGGAGCGGGCGGCGATCACGGACCGCTTCGACAACACCGCCGACTCCGACCCGGCCCTGCCCGCGGTGCGCGAGTGGGCCCGCCGGGCAGTGACCGCCGACCCTGCCCCGCTCACCTCCCCGGTGCTGGAGTCCGCCGCCGACGTGGACGCCGTGGTGGCCCGCGCAGTCGCCGCAGCCCCCGCGTGGGCCGGCCGCTCCGCCCGGGGCCGCGCCGACGTCCTGCGCGAGGCCGCCCGCCGCCTCGAGGCGCGACGCGGCGAGCTGATCACCGTCATGGCCGCCGAGGGCGGCAAGACCGTCGCCGAGGGCGACCCCGAGGTCAGCGAGGCCGTCGACTTCGCCCGCTACTACGCCGACCGGGCCCTGGAGCTCGACCTCGGGGCGTCGGCGCACACCGACGGGTCGACCTTCACCCCCGACCGCGTCGTCCTGGTCACCCCGCCGTGGAACTTCCCGGTGGCCATCCCCATCGGCGGAGTCCTCGCCGCCCTGGCCGCCGGCGCCGCCGTGATCATCAAGCCCGCCGCCCCCACGACCGGCTGCGTCGAGGTCGCCGCCGCCGCCCTGTGGGAGGCGGGGGTGCCCCGCGAGGCGCTCCAGGTGGTCCGCTGCGACGAGGGCGACGTGGGCCAGGCGCTCGTCGCGCACCGCGACGTGGACACCGTGGTCCTCACCGGAGCCACCGAGACGGCCGAGCTGTTCGCCGGGTGGCGGGCCCAGCACCCGGCCGGTCCCCGGGTGTATGGCGAGACCTCCGGCAAGAACGCCCTGGTCATCACCCCCGCCGCCGACCTCGACCTGGCGGCGGCCGACCTGGTGCGCAGCGCCTTCGGGCACGCCGGTCAGAAGTGCTCCGCCGCCTCCCTCGGCATCCTCGTCGGCTCGGTCGGCCGCTCCGAGCGCTTCCGCCACCAGCTCGTCGACGCGGTGCGCTCGCTGCGCGTCGGGTGGCCGCAGGACCTGGGCGCCACCATGGGCCCGGTCATCGAGCCCCCCTCGGACAAGCTGCTGCGAGCGCTCACCACGCTGGAGCCCGGGGAGACCTGGCTGGTCGAGCCCAAGCAGCTCGACACCACGGGTCGGCTCTGGTCGCCGGGCGTCAAGGACGGTGTGCGGCCCGGCTCGTTCTTCCACCTCACCGAGGTCTTCGGGCCGGTGCTCGGGCTGATGCGGGCCCGCACCCTGCAGGAGGCCACCGAGCTGCAGGACGCCACGGCATACGGCCTCACCGGGGGCCTGCACTCCCTGGACGCCGACGAGATCGCCTGGTGGACCGACCACGTCCAGGTCGGCAACGCCTACGTCAACCGGCACACCACCGGGGCGATCGTGCGGCGCCAGAGCTTCGGCGGGTGGAAGGGCTCGGTGGTGGGCCCCGGCGCCAAGGCCGGCGGTCCCAACTACGTCGCGCTGCTGGGCCGCTGGGCCGAGGAGGCGCTGCCCACCCAGGGCACCACGCCCGCCCCGCGCGTGCGCGCCCTCGTGGATCGGCTCGCGCCGCTCGTGCCCGCCGTCGACCGGCCCCGGCTGGAGGCCGCGCTGCGGTCGGACGCCCAGGCCTGGCGCAGCGACCTCGGGATCGAACACGACGAGAGCGCGCTGTCGGTGGAGGCCAACGTCTTCCGCTACCGCCCGCACCCCGAGGTGCTCGTCCGGCTCGAGGAGGGGGCCCGCTCCGCCGACCTGGTCCGGCTGCTGGCCGCCGCCGCGCTGGCCGGCTCCCATGCCACCGTGTCGGTCGACCCCGCCGTCGCCGGCTGGTGGGAGGCGCTGGCCACCGGGTCCGGGGAGGCCCGGCAGGCGGCCGACGACCTGCGGGACGTCGTGCGGGTCGAGGACCGGGCTGCCTTCGTGGCCCGGGTCGGCGAGGCCGGACCCACCCGGGTCCGGGTCGTCGGTCAGGAGCAGCCCCTCGTGCGTGAGCTGGCCGGCTCCCCGGCCACCCTGCTCACCGGCCCGGTGCTCGCCAACGGCCGCCGCGAGCTGCTGACCTTCCTGCGCGAGCAGGCGATCAGCCGCACGCTGCACCGCTACGGCCACGTGGCCCCAGACCTGGCCCGCTGAGCGTCCGGCGCCCCTCCCCACCGGGGACTCGGACGCCCGAGTCCCCGGCGGTGACTCACCCGCCCGTGGCTCACCTGGTGGTGGCCCGAGCGCGCCTGGCCCATCTGCCCACCCGCCCCGGGACGGTCCGGGTGAGCTACGGTCGAGCCATGCCTGACGACGACGTCCGACGTCCCCCACGGTCCTGGGCCAGCCGCCTCGGCGAGGGCCTGGTCATGACCATCTCCTTGCTGGTCCTGCGCTTGGTGATGCGGGGGCTGGGGCTGCTGCACGAGCCCTTCCTGGAGACGCTGACGCAGGCCGTGCTCTTCGGGGCGCTGTGGGTGGCCATCGCCTGGTCCTGGGACCGGATCCGCACCCGCAGAGACCGCGCGTGAGCGGGCCCGGCCCGGCCGGCTCACGCGGCCCGGCGGCGGCACCCGGGCGGACCACCCGCCTGCTGGGTCCGGACGACGCCGCGGCCTCCGCCCGGCTGGGGTCCGAGGCCTTCGGCTATCCAGACCCTGGCCCCGACGAGCAGCTGCCCGACCCGGGCCGCGGCGGCCGGACCTGGGTGGGCACCGTCGAGGGGGACGACCTGGTGGCGCGCGCCTGCGCGCTGCCCTACCGCACCTGGTGGGGCGGTCGCGAGGTCCCCACGGCCGGGGTCGCCAGCGTGGCGGTCCGGCTGGAGGAGCGGGGCGCCGGCAGCCTGGCACCCGTCCTCGACCAGCTGCACGACCGGGCCCGCGAGCGGGGCGACGTCCTGTCGTTGCTGTTCCCCACCGCACCCGCGATCTACCGCCGCTTCGGCTACGAGACGGTGACGTCCTACGACCAGGTCGAGCTGCTCACCCGCGAGCTGCAGGACGCGCGCACCGTCGCCTCGACCGACCAGGTGCGACTGCGGCGGGCGGGTGCGGGTGACTACGACGTGGTGCGCGCGGTCTACACCGCCTGGGCGAGCGCCCAGGACGGGCCGCTGACCCGCACCGGCGCGCTCTTCGCCGCCGACGGGGCGACCTTCCTGGAGCGGCTGGAGGGTGCCCGGGTCACCCTCGCCGAGGAGCACGGCCAGGTCACCGGCTATGCCATCTGGCGGCGCACGGACGGCTACCACGGCGGCACGACCCAGGTCGAGGACCTGGTGGCGACGAGCCCCGGGGCGTATGCCGTGCTCCTGCGCCACCTCGGCACCAGCCATCACGTCGCGCCGCGCACCACCCTGTGGACCAGCGGCGCCGACGTCGTGCGGACCTTCCTGCCCGGCACGACCTGGCGCGGGATCGACTGCCGGCCGGCCATGCTCGCGGTGCTCGACGTGGTGGGTGCTCTCGAGGCGCGCGGCTACCCCGAGCACCTGCGCGCCGACCTGGCCTTCGCGGTGACCGGCCCCGAGCCGGTGGCCGGGAGCTACGTGCTGCGGGTGGCGGCGGGTCGCGCCCGATGCACCCGGACGGAGCAGCCGGCCGGGCGGGACGGCATACGCACCCTGGACCCGCGTGGGCTGGCCCTGGCCTTTGCCGGGGCCCAGCCGTCGTCCGCCCAGCGGGCGACCGGCCTGCTCTCCGGCCCTACCGGCGACGACGAGCGGTGGGACGCCCTCGGCGGGGGCCGCCAGGTGCACGTCCGCGACTACTTCTGACCCTCACCCGACGTCCGGACAGGTCGACCCAAAGTGGCGACGACCCTGCGAAACGGCATAAACACATAGTGAATTCGTTTGCGTGAAACCTGGCAATTGACCCACCCGAGGGTTACCGTCGACCCCACCGGTACGATGGGGATCCTCCGCCCACCGGCGCCCCCAGGACCTCCCCCAGCGGCCACGGCCGCCAGCACCCGCAGGACTGACATGACCCGTCTGCTCACCCGCCGCTCCCTGACGGCGACCTTCGCCCTCGCCCTCGCCACCGGCGGCGTCGTCGCCGGTCAGGCTCAGGCCGCCTCCTCCTTCGGCACCTGGGACGCGATCGTCGCCCTGGACAACTGCTCCGGCTCGGTCGTCCGCTTCCCCGGCGCCGCCGACACCGACAAGGCCGTGGTGATGACCAACGGCCACTGCCTGCCGCAGATGCCGGACCCCAACACCTACGTCTACGACAAGGCCGCCAACCGCACCGTCACCATCCTGGGCGGCGAGGACGCGCACAAGGTCACCACGCTCAGCCTGGACCGGATCCTGTACGCCACGATGACCGGCACCGACGTGGCGCTCTACCGCAGCACGGTGACCTACGCCCAGCTCAAGCAGAGCTCCGGCGTCACGGCCCGCCCCATGCTCACCACGCACCCGGTCGACCGCACCGCGCTGTCCATCCCCTCGGGCTACTGGAAGAAGGAGTACCGCTGCTCCATCAACGGCTTCGTGCCGCACCTGAAGGAGGAGGGCTACGTCTGGGACGACTCGATCCGCTACAGCGCCGGCTGCTCGACCCCGCACGGCTCCTCGGGCTCCCCGATCATCGACCGCAGCACGGGCACGGTCATCGGCATCAACAACACCGGCAACGACGACGGTGAGCGGTGCACGATGAACAACCCCTGCGAGGTGGACGCTGCCGGCAACATCACGGTGCACAAGGGCCAGTCCTACGCCGAGCAGACCTACCAGATCAACGCGTGCTGGGAGAACGGTCGGGTCAACCTGGCCAAGGCCGGCTGCACCCTGTATGGCGCCACGGGCTCCCCCACGCCTGCCCCGACGCCGACCGCGACGCCCACGGCCACGCCGACGAGCACCCCCACGGCCACGCCCACCGCCACGCCGACCAGCACCCCCACCGTGACGCCGACCACGACGCCGACGAGCACGCCCACGGCCACGCCGACCTCCCAGCCCGGCGGTGACGTGATCGTCAACGGCGACTTCGAGAAGGGCCACACCGGGTGGACCGGTTCCAACGGTGTGATCATCGACAACTCCGGCCGCAAGGCCCACTCCGGCACCTGGAAGATGTGGCTCGGCGGCAACGGCATCACCGCGTCGGAGTACGAGCAGCAGACCTTCACCGTCCCCGCCGGTGGCGCCACGCTCACCTACTGGATCGCCATCGACACCGCCGAGACCAGCTCCTACAGCAAGTACGACAAGGCCACCGTGTCGGTCAACGGCACCACGGTCGCGTCCTACTCCAACCTGGACAAGACCAACGGCTACGTCCAGAAGTCCGTCGACCTGACCAGCTACGCCGGCAAGTCGGTCACGCTCAAGTTCGCCGCCACGGAGGACTCCGTCCACCAGACCTCCTTCGTCGTCGACGACGTGGCCCTGGCCGGTCGCTGACCAGACCCACGCCGAGGGGCGGGTGACGATCTCTCGTCACCCGCCCTTCGGCATACCCCCGAGCGTCCTCGCACCTGCCCCGCCTGGGCGGGTCAGCGGGTCGGGTGCCGGACAGTCTGGCCGAGGACGATCTCGGCGACCTCGGGAGCGTGCTGCACCGGCAGCCCGTGCCGGGCACCCCGCAGCACCACGAGCTCGGCCCCCGGGATCCGCTCGACGAGCAGCTCGGCGTTGCGCACCGGATTGATCCGGTCGGCGTCGCCGTGGACGACGACGGTGGGCGCGGTGATCCGGGGCAAGGACTCCCAGGAGTCGTGCCCGTGCGAGGCCCGGAAGTGCAGGCCTCGCTGCGCGGACCGGGTCGTGGTGGCCGCGTCGACCTCCTCCACGACGTCGTGGTGGGCGCCGAGCCAGGCCGGGGTGTAGTTGAGCAGCGCCATCTCGAGGGGATCGCAGCGGGCCAGGGTCGCGTCCACCGACTCGTCGCGCGGGGCGCCCATGCGGTCCCCGGGGGAGGTGCACAGCAGGGTGAGCGACGCGACCCGCATCGGGTGGTTGACGGCCAGCCACTGGGCGATGCGTCCGCCCATGGAGTGCCCCACGACGTGCGCGCGGGCCACGCCGAGCACGTCGAGCAGGGCGGCCGCGTCGTCGGCGAAGGAGCCCGTGGTCGGCGGATCGCGCCGGTCCATGTCGTCGGAGTCGCCGGTGCCGCGCTGGTCCAGGGCGAGGGACTCGACCCGGCCGGCGAGCTCGCGCACCAGGGGACCCCACAGCCGGTGGTCCTGGCTCATGCCCGGCACGAGCAGCACCGGCTCGCCTGCTCCCGTGCGGTCCACCGCGAGGTGAGATCCGTCGGGGAGAGCGAGCCGGTGCATGGTCATGCGCCCAGTGTGCTCCGTCAGGGAGCGATGGTCGTCGGCGGGGCACCGGAGCTCTCCTGGACGGTCACCACCCCGGTGTCCATGGACCAGACCAGGGACCCGTGGCCGCTGCTGGAGACGATGTTGACCCCCTTCGACGTCCAGGCGCTCATCGCGCCGGCCCACTCGCCCGGCACGTCGTAGCTCTTGACCACCCGACCGGGGTTGCCCGCGTCGTAGACCTGGATCCGCTCTCCGCCATCCTGGACGGCGACCGCGAGGTAACGCCCGTTGGGGCTCAGCTCGTAGCCGCGGATGCTGCCGCCCGCGCCCGCGTCGACGACCAGGCTGGACGAGCGGCTCGGGTCGACCCGCAGGAGCATCCCGCGGTTGGGGCTGCCGCTGCTGCCGACGAGGGCGAAGTAACCCCCGGCGCCCGGGGTGCCGGACAGCTTGGTGGTGGCGCCGTCCGGGAGGGCGACCGGGCCGTAGGGCGTGGTGAAGGTCGGGCCGGTGGGCTCCCCGGAGTCGGTGGGGCGCGGGGTGTCGCCGGCCGGTGCCGTCGTGGTGGTGGTGGTCTCGGTGGCCGGGTCGGTCGCCGTGGCCGTGGGGTCCCCGGTGGACTCGGTGGGGGACGGCTCCGCCACGACCGTCGACGAGGACGTGGGCCGGCGCCGGCTGGTCGGGACGTCCGTCGGGCTGGGCGCCGTCGTGGTCGTCGTGGCCGTCGGCCGGGGCATCGCCCGCTGGCTGGCCGAGGAGGTGCTCGCCGGCACCACCGTGTCGTCCTGCTGGCCCATCCGCGGCACCAGGAGCGCCGCGCCGGCCACGAGCACCAGGGAGGCCGCGGCCCCGCCGATGGCGGTGGCGCGGCGGCGCCGCCGCACCACCCGGCCACGCTCGACCACCCACTCGCCCAGGTCGGGCGCGGGGTGGACGTCGTCCACGTGCCGGTCCAGCGAGCGCTGGATCAGCTGTCCGATCTCGTCGTCGCGCACGACGTCACTTCCTCTCGCTGCCCGCGGCCGCGGGTCGTCCCGCTGCCGTGTCGTCGGGCAGCACCTTGCGCAGGTTGGCCAGCCCTCGTGAGAGCTGGCTCTTCACCGTGCCGAGCGAGCACCCCATGATGTCTGCGATCTCCGCCTCCGGGAGGTCCTCGTAGAACCGGAGCACGAGCACCGTGCGCTGTCGGGGCCCGAGCGTCTGCAACAGAGCCCACATCCCGTCCCGCTCGTCGATGTCGTGCCGGTCCTCGACGACCCGGTCCGGTGTCGTCTCGGTTGCGAACTCACGACGCCCGACCTTGCGCCACACCGAGATGTTGGTGCGGGTCAAGGCCGTGCGCGTGTATGCCTCGACGGACCCTCGGTCCGCGATCTTGTGCCACGACAGGTAGACCTTCACCAGGGTGTTCTGGAGCAGGTCCTCGGCCGAGGCATGATCTCCGGTCAGCAGGTAGGCATAACGCAGCAACGCTGCGGAGCGTGCGGTCACGAAGGCCGTGAACTCCTCATCGCGCTCGTCCATGCGGTCCGTCTCCTCCCCGAGAGGGCTGACACCGCTGACGACGCGGGTGCCTCGGCAAAGGTTGCACGCCCCCTCGGAACCGGTTCAACCGGCCTCCCCCGACGCCGGTCGGACCGTGCCGGGGACGACGGGTTGGTCACGATATGCACAACGTTCGTCTCACCGGGTCCACTTTGGTGCGCGATGCATGCAGGGGCCCGGCTAATCTCCCGGACATGAGCACCGCTGCCACGCCCCACCACGACCGACGTCCGCTCGTGGTCATGGAGCGCGTCAACAAGCACTACGGCGCCCTGCACGTCCTGCAGGACATCGACCTGACGATCCACGAGGGCGAGGTCGTCGTGCTGATCGGCCCCTCCGGGTCGGGCAAGTCCACGCTCTGCCGCACCATCAACCGCCTGGAGACCGTCGAGTCGGGCACCATCACCATCGACGGCCAGCCCCTGCCCGAGGAGGGCAAGGCGCTCGCGCAGCTGCGCTCGGACGTGGGCATGGTCTTCCAGTCCTTCAACCTCTTCGCCCACAAGACGATCCTGGACAACGTCACGCTCGGCCCGATCAAGGTCCGCGGGGTGGCCAAGGCCGAGGCCGAGACCCGGGCACGGCAGCTGCTCGACCGGGTCGGCGTGGGTCACCAGGCCGACAAGTATCCCGCGCAGCTGTCCGGCGGCCAGCAGCAGCGCGTCGCCATCGCCCGGTCCCTCGCCATGGACCCCAAGGTCATGCTCTTCGACGAGCCCACCTCGGCGCTCGACCCCGAGATGATCAACGAGGTCCTCGACGTGATGACCGAGCTGGCCCGCAGCGGTATGACGATGATCGTGGTCACCCACGAGATGGGCTTCGCCCGGCGCGCCGCCGACCGGGTCGTCTTCATGGCCGACGGCCAGATCGTCGAGCAGGCCACCCCCGAGGAGTTCTTCACCAACCCTCGCTCCGACCGCGCCAAGGACTTCCTCGGCAAGATCCTCACCCACTGAGCACGGCGCCCGCCGCGCTCCCACCGACCTCCCGTCCGCGGCTCCCCGGGCCCCATCCCCGGGAGCCGCACCCCTCCTCCCGAGGCCGGCGACCGTCGCCATACCTCGAACACCCATCAAGGAGATCCCATGACGATCCGTCGCACCCTCTCCGCCGGCGCCGCCGTGGCGCTGGCCGCCTCCCTCGCCGCCTGCGGCAGCTCCGGCGACTCCCAGACCAGCTCGGGCACCGGCGCGGCCGGCGGCTCCGGCGGCTCCGGCGGCTCCGGCGGCTCCGGCGGCTCCGGCGACACCATCAAGGTCGGCATCAAGTTCGACCAGCCCGGCATGGGCCTCAAGGAGGGCGCCAGCTACTCGGGCATGGACGTCGACCTGGCGAAGTACATCGCCAAGGAGCTCGGCAGGACGCCCGAGTTCGTCGAGGCCGTGTCCGCGCAGCGCGAGCAGATGCTCCAGGCGGGCAAGGTGTCCTACGTCGTCGGGACCTACTCGATCACCGACAGGCGCAAGGAGAAGGTCGACTTCGCCGGGCCCTACCTCGTGGCCGGCCAGGACCTGCTCGTCCGCTCCGACGACACCACCATCACCGGCCCGGACACCCTCGCCGGCAAGAAGCTCTGCTCGGTCAAGGGCTCCACCTCGGCCACGAAGATCAAGGACAAGTACCCGCAGGTCCAGCTGCAGGAGTACGACACCTACTCCAAGTGCGCCGAGGCCCTCGCCAGCGGCTCCGTCGACGCGCTCACCACCGACAACACCATCCTCGCGGGCTACGCCGCGCAGAAGCAGTACCAGGGCAAGCTCAAGGTCGTCGGCAAGACCTTCTCCGAGGAGAGCTACGGCGTCGGCCTCAAGAAGGGCGACACCGCCCTGTGCACGCAGATCACCACGGCCATCGACAAGTACGTCTCCTCCGGCGCGTGGCAGAAGTCGATCGACGCCAACCTCGGCTCGGGCTTCGCCATCGACACGACGAAGAACCCGCCCAAGCCCGCCGCCTGCGCCTGATCATGCTCGACCTGTTCCGGGAGTTCGACATCCTGGGCGCCTTCTGGATGACCATCACCCTCACGGTCCTGTCCGGCATCGGTGCCCTGATCATCGGGACGATCCTGGCGATCTTCCGCCTGTCCCCCGTCCCGATGCTGCGCTTCCTCGGCGCGCTCTACGTCGACGTGGTCCGCAACACCCCGCTCACGCTGATCGCGGTGTTCTGCAGCCTCGGCCTGGTGGCCCAGCTCGGCTTCCACCTGGCCGACCCGCGTTCGGCGACCTTCATCAAGGACAACAACATCCGGATCGGGGTGGCGGCGCTGTCGGTCTACACCGCGGCCTTCGTGTGCGAGGCGCTGCGGTCGGGCGTCAACACGGTGCCGGTGGGGCAGGCCGAGGCCGCCCGCTCCCTGGGGCTGGGCTTCCGGCAGACCCTCGGCGAGATCGTGCTGCCGCAGGCCTTCCGGGCCGCCCTGGTGCCGCTGGGCAACACCCTCATCGCGCTGACCAAGAACACCACCGTCCTGTCGGTCATCGGCGTCGCGGAGATCTCCTACCTGCAGGCGCAGGTCATCGAGGACCGCCCGGACGTGATGTTCACCTTCTTCGCGATCGTGGCGCTGGGCTTCGTCATGCTCACGCTGCCGACGGGCCTGCTCTTCACCTGGCTGTCCCGCCGCCTGGCGGTGCACCGATGAGCGCCTCGGTCCTGTTCGACGCCCCCGGGCCCCGCGCCCGCCGCACCCAGCGGATCGTCGCGGCGGTCCTGCTGCTCGCGGCCCTGGCCCTGGGGGCCTGGGTGCTGACGACCTTCGCCGCCAAGGGCCAGCTGGACCCGGCGAGGTGGCGCCCGCTGCTGTGGACCGACGTGTGGTCGGAGTACCTCCTGCCCGGCATCCTCGGCACCCTGAAGGCCGCGGCCCTGTCGATCCTCACCGCCGGCGTCGTCGGCCTGCTCCTGGGCGTCGGGCGTCTGTCGCACGTCGCTCCCGTCCGGTGGCTGGCGAGCACGGTCGTCGAGCTCTTCCGCGCCGTGCCGGTGCTCGTGATGATGCTGTTCGCCTACGCGCTCTACCTCACGACGGGGTGGTTCGGCGGGCAGGAGTCCCTCGCGGGCGTCGTCACCGGCCTGACGGTCTACAACGGCGCGGTGATCGCCGAGCTGCTGCGCTCCGGCGTGGAGAACCTCCCGAAGGGGCAGCGGGAGGCCGGCCTGTCGATCGGGCTCACCCAGGGCCAGACGCTGCGCTCGGTGCTGCTGCCGCAGGCGCTGACCGCGATGCTCCCGTCCCTGGTGTCGCAGCTGGTCGTGGTGCTCAAGGACACCGCGCTCGGCTACGTCATCCTCTATGAGGAGCTGCTGCGCAAGGCCGACCAGATCGGCTCCTGGCAGGGCAACGTGGTGCCCGCGATCATCTTCGTGGCGCTGATCTACATCGCCATGAACGTCTCGCTCACCTCGCTGGCCCACCTGGTCGAGCGGCGGCTGCGCCGGTCCGGGCACACCGCCGGTCTCGCGCCGCAGGCCACCCCCGAGGAGATCGAGGCGCACAGCACCGACGCCCTGGAGGGCTCGGTCGCCCGCTGACCTGCCCGCCCGGCGCGAAGCCCCACCACCGTCCTGCGGGGTGGGGCTTCGCGCTGCCTGCGGCGGTATGCCGCGCCTGCGGCGAGCGGGGAGCAGGGCCTGCAGCGAGCGGCGCCTGCGGGGAAGGCCTGCCGACATACGGCCGCGGGCTCAGGCGGGTGCGTCGACCTCGACCACGCACCAGGGCAGCAGGTGCTGGACGATCGGGCCGATGGTGACGGCATAGAGCACCGTGCCGAGCCCGACGCCACCGCCCAGCAACCACCCGGCGGCGAGGACGGTCACCTCGATCGTGGTGCGCACCACCCGCATCGACCAGCCGTAGCGGTGGGCGAGGCCGGTCATCAGCCCGTCGCGCGGCCCCGGGCCCAGCTGCGCGCCGATGTAGAGCGCCCCGGCGAGACCGTTGAGCACGATCCCGCCCAGCAGGAGCGCCGCCCGCAGCCACAGCGCCGACGGCTCGGCCAGGACGTGCAGGGCGGCGTCGGTGGCCACGCCGATCCACACGGTGTTGGCGACGGTGCCCAGGCCCGGCCACTGGCGCAGCGGGATCCACGCGAGGAGCACCAGCACCCCGGTCGCGACGACGATCTGCCCGATCGACAGGGGCAGGTGCAGCGCCACGCCGACGTGGAAGACGTCCCAGGGATCCAGGCCGAGCGCGCCGCGGATGATCATGGCCATCGACGCGCCGTAGACCGTCAGCCCGGCGAAGAGCTGCGTCAGCCGTCTCGGCAGGCGACCTGCCCGCAGCTGCTGCGCCGGGGTCATGGGGGTGAGGGCGCGCCGGGTCGTCATACGGCCATCGTCGCCCAGGGCGCCCCGGCGCCGTCGCCACGTCCATCCCGCCCGCCTCTCCGAGGCGGGGGTGTCGTCGTCAGAGCGGGAGCACCTCGAGGTGATAGGTCAGCGTGTGCGAGTCGCCGGGCGCGAGGGTGATCTCGTCGGCCATGGCGTTGCCGCCCTCGACGCACACCATGGTCCGCCAGGCCTCGGGCCCCATGTCGCCCAGCGAGGCGGACAGCTCGTCCCAGGGGTTCCAGACGACGGTGGAGGCCGATCCGGTCTTGGTCACCCGCAGCCGCCGCCCGAGCACCGGGTCGACCACGGTCACCGGGCCGGCGGAGCGGAACACCCGGTCGGTCTCGCGGGTGAGGCGCAGCTCGCCGTCCTGGCGGTGGCTGCGGCCCTGGTCGGTCTTGTCGACGTAGGTCGCGCCGGCCAGGCCCTCGACGGTGATCTCGCGGGCGTCGCCGACGGTGAGGTAGGCGTGCAACGCCTCCTCGTAGGTCAGCTCCTGCGCACCCGTGTTGCGCACGGTGAAGGTCAGCTCCAGCCGGGCGCCGGCGCGGACGTCGTACGTCGCCTCGAGGTCCTGGACGCCGAGCTCGGCGCCGGTGATGGCGTAGGTCGCGTGGCCGGGCTCGATCGTCGTGGACCGCCAGGGGGTGGTGCGCGCGGGTCCGTGGGTGGGCGTGCGGTCGCCGGTGCGCCCGGGTCCGAACCACGGGAAGCAGATCGGCACCCCGCCCCGGATGCCCTTGCCCTCCTCGAGCCGCACCTGCGGGCTGGCCCACAGGACGGGCGCCTGCCCCTGGGGCGCCCAGGTGAGCAGGTGCGCTCCCTGGTCGTGGATGGTGGCGGTCGCCTCGGGGCCGGAGATGTCGTGGACAGGCAGCGTGGTCATGCCCAGACCGTATGCCGCGCCGCTGCGCGGCGACACCCCGCCTCCCCGTTCCGGGGCCGTGGGGTCGCCGCTGCGGGTCGCCGTCAGGGGTCGAGGCCGGTGCGGGGATCAGGGGAGATCGCCGTGGTGGTCAGGGGCGCCAGGTCGGGGTGGTCAGGGGGTGAGCGCCGCCGGGTCGAGGCCCGCCGACAGCAGCGCCTGCTCCGCGGGGCCGGGCAGGACGCGCAGCACGGCGGGCAGCGTGCGATGGCGGTTGACGACGCCCACGACGGCGACGGCGGCGGCGGGGCTGAGGTAGGCCACCTGGGTCAGGTCGAGCAGGTGGAGCCGCTGCGGGCGGCGGATCTCGCCGAGCAGGCGCCGCAGCTCGGAGCCGACCGTCAGCGCGGCGACGGCGTCGACCTGCCCGGTGAGGGCGAGCACCACGTGGCCGTCGACCAGGGTGCTGCGCACCTGCCCGGGCTCGACCGGCGCGTCGGCCGACTCGGCCCGGACGGCGGGCACCTCGTCGGCGCGGGGGTCGAGGGCGCGGGACAGGTGGGCGTCCAGGTCGGCCGCAGCGGCGGGGCGGCCGGTCGTGCCGTGGGCGACGCGGGTCGCGAGCACGCGGACGCGGGTGTTGGTGCGCTGGGAGTAGGCGCCCAGCAGGGCGAAGGCGGCGTCCGCGTCGAGGCCGTAGCCCGCCATCAGGACCCCCTTGGCCTGCTCGATCGCGGCCCGGGCGTCGACGACCTCCTGCAGCTGGGCGGTGACCGCGGCGGCGACGGCCTCGTGGAGGGTGGCCACGAGGTCCACGAAGGCCCCGCGGACGCGGGTGATCCGGCCCTCCTCGTCGAGCTCGCCGACCCCGACGGCAAGCACCGCGACCTGCTCGTCACCGCGGACCAGGACGCGCCGGTGGGCGAAGGCCCCCCGCTCCCGCAGGCCTCGCGCCGCCCGCTCGACGAGATCTCCGTCGCTGTCGAGGCGTCCGGCGTCGAGGACGGCGGCCGGGTCCGCGGACGTGCCGGGGTCGACCCCGTGCAGGTGGTAGACCTCCGGGGTCAGGTGCCAGGTGAGCTGCTCCGGACGCTCGGGGTCGGGCACCTCCAGGTGCCACCACGCGGTGGGAGGGCTCGGGAACTCGCTCACGTCGCTCACATCCAGCTCGTTGCCAGGCGGGGGCCAGGAGGGCCACGACCGCACGGTGCATCGCTGGGGTCTGAACGACGCGACCCAGGCTGACCGAGCCTGGGCGGACGCCCATGATAGGCACGGCCGCACACCGCTGAACAACGAAGCACTCCGCGGCGTCACGGCGGGGCTTCAAAGAGTGACCGGTCAGGCGTGCCACAGTGTGCGGCAAGGACTATCGTCCGTTCCCAGGAGGTGCGCCGTGCCGAGCGCCGCTGTCGACCGGGCCCGCCGGGCCGCCCTCGTCGTGGCGGGGGCCCTCGCCACCGTCGTCGTCCTGCACCTGCTGGTGGGGTGGGCCCGCCGGTCCTCCGTGGCCCAGCCACCCACCGTCGACCTGACCCTGGTCATGGTCTGCCTGCTCGGTGCCCTCGCCCTCGCCGCCTGGGCCCAGCTCGGGCGGCTGCGCGACCAGGTCACGGCCCGCGGCCGGGCCCGCCACCCCGAGCGGCTCGCCGTCCTGACGGTCGACGACCTGCAGCGCCGCGCCTGCGACGGTCTGGACCCGGCCTGGGCGGACACCGCGACCCGGCACGCCTGGCGCGCGCGGTGGCGCGTGCTGGTCCCGCCGCTGGCCGTGGCCCTGACCGCCCTCGCCCTGGTGGGCCTCGCGACCATGATGAGCCGTATGGCGGCCGGCGACCTGCAGTCTCGCGGCGTGCGCACCTCGGCGCAGGTCACGGCCACCGGGTGGACCTGGACGGGCCTCGGCTACACCCCCTGGGCCCGGGTCACCCACGTCGAGCAGGGCAGCACCGTCTCCTCCACCGTCCACGGCCTGGACGCCGTGGCGGTGCCCGTCGGCACCCAGGTCGAGGTGCTGGTCGACCCGGAGGAGCCGGACGCGGTCATGGCTCCCGGCATCGTCAACCGACCGATCCTGCTGCAGTGGGCCACGAGCCTGCTGGTCCTCGTCGCCCTCGCCGCGCTGGCGGTCGCCCTGCTGCGCGCGGCCCGGCTGCTCGTCTGGCGCTCGATCCTTCGCCGCACCCCCTGGTCGCCGTGGCACGTCGACGGGCGGGTCCCCGGCGCCGTCCACGCCATCGCCGAGCCCGCCTCGCCCCTGACGGCGCCCTGCCCCGTCGTGGCCGCGACCGCCCGCCGCGCCGGGGTGCCGCTCGGGCGGGTGGGGCTGGTCGCCCCGCGCCCGGACGCGATCCTGCTGCGCCACCGGCTGCTGCTGGGCACCGCACCCGGCGAGGAGGCCGGCCGCCTGGTCGAGCTGCGGCTCCCGCCCACGGCGCCCGCGCGGTCCCGCCTGGTGCGGGCGCTCGCCCCGGAGCCGGCCGCGCCCGCCCCGCCCCCCGAGCCCGCCCCGCCCCCCGAGCCCGCGCCGGTCGCCGAGAGGGCGGTCGCCGACGCACCCGTCCCCCGGGCGAGCACCGCTGCCGTGCCCGACCCCGACGGGCAGGTCCTGGGCGGCGAGCCGGAGCCGTATGGCGACGAGGGATACGTCGAGGCCGGGCCCGCGCACGCGGTCGAGCCGGCGCCCGCGGACCTGGGCGACGCGGCGCCCCTGGACGCGCAGCCGCTCCCGGCGGAGCCGGCGCCGCGCTGACGACATACGGCCGCTCACTAGACTCACAGGTCCACCCACCACGTCTGGAGGACCCCGTGACCCGTGTGCCGAGCGGCTGGGAGCAGATCGTCGAGGCCGACCCCTCGCACTCCGCGCGCTACGTCGAGCGATTCCGGCGGATGGCGCGCGAGGGCGTGGACCTGCGGGGCGAGGCGCGCCTGGCGGACGCCATGGTGGGTCGCGGCGCGCGGATCCTGGACGCCGGGTGCGGTCCCGGGCGGGTGGGGGCCTTCCTGCACGAGGCGGGGCACACGGTCGTCGGCGTGGACGTCGACCCGGTGCTGATCGAGGCCGCCGAGGCCGACCACCCCGGACCGACCTGGCTGGTGGGCGATCTCGCCGAGCTGGACCTGCCGGCTCGAGGCATCGCCGAGCCCTTCGACCTGGTGCTGTGCGCCGGCAACGTGATGGCCTTCCTGGCGCCGTCGACGCGGGTCGACGCGCTGCGGCGGATGGGGGCGCACCTGGCCGCGGACGGCCGCCTGGTCGTGGGGTTCGGGGCGGGGCGCGACTACGACTTCGGCGCCTTCCGGATGGACGCGCGGGTGGCCGGGCTGCGCGAGTCGCTGCTGCTCGAGTCCTGGGAGCTGCGGCCCTGGCGGCCGACGAGCGAGTTCCTCGTGGCGGTGCTGGAGCGCGCGACGCGGTGAGCGCTCCTCGGCATACCTCCGCAGGACGTCGCGAGAGGTATGCCGAGAGCGTCGGTCAGTCGTCGGTGCGGGTCGAGCCGTCGGCGCGGTACTGCGACAGGTCGACCTGCGGCGTCGGCTGGAGGCGGTCGGCGGGGTTGACCGGGTGCGGGACGTGGCCGGGGCGGACCTCCGTGGCGTGCGGGTCGTCGTCCATCGTGGCGTAGTCGAAGGGACGCTCGCCGGACAGCACCGCGCGGGCCTGCTCGTGGTCGAGGGTGCCGGTCCAACGGCCGATGACCATCGTCGCGACGGCGTTGCCCGCGAAGTTCGTGACCGCGCGCGCCTCGGACATGAAGCGGTCGATGCCCACGATGATCCCGACGCCGTCGAGCAGCTCGGGACGGTGCGCCTGCAGACCGCCGGCCAGCGTCGCGAGCCCGGCGCCGGTGACGCCGGCCGCGCCCTTGGACGCGATGATCATGAAGACCAGCAGCCCGACCTGCTCGCCCACGCTCATCGGCTTGCCCATGGCGTCGGCGATGAAGATCGACGCCATGGTCAGGTAGATCGCGGTGCCGTCGAGGTTGAACGAGTACCCCGTCGGCACGACGACACCCACGGTGGAGCGGTCGACACCCGCGTGGGTCATCTTGGCCATCAGGTGCGGCAGCGCGGACTCCGAGGAGGAGGTGGCGACGATGAGCAGGAGCTCGCGGCCGAGGTACTTCAGCAGCTGCAGGATGTTGATCCGCGCGACGAGCCACAGCACCGCGCCGAGCACGAGGACCACGAACAGGAAGCACGTGAGGTAGAACCCGAGCATCAGCTTGAGCATCTCGCCCACGGCCTTGGGGCCGGACGTGCCGACGACGGCGGCGATGGCGCCGAAGGCCCCGACCGGGGCGAGCCACAGCACCATCGTCAGGATCCGGAAGACGACCTTCTGCAGGGCGGCGATCGCGGCGAGCACCGGCTCGCCCTGGCGGCCCATCCGCTGCACCGCGAAGCCCACGAGCAGCGCCACGAAGAGGGTCTGCAGCACCGACCCCGAGATCAGCGAGCTGAACAGCGTCTCCGGGATGATCCCCTGGATGAGCTCGACGGTCCCGCCGCCGTGCTCGGCCTGCTCGGCATACTTCTTGCCGGCGCCCGCGGCGACCTTGATGCCGTGGCCGGGCTGGATGAGGTTGCCGACGACCAGGCCGATCGCGAGCGCGAAGGTCGACATGGTCAGGAAGTACGCGAGGGCCATCGACCCGGCCTTGCCCACCGTCGCCGCAGCCCGGACCGAGCCGATGCCGAGCACGATGGTGCAGAAGATCACCGGGCTGATCATCATCTTGATCAGGTTGACGAAGGTCTCGCCGACCCACTTCCAGCCCTTGGCCTGCTCGGGCGCGAGGATGCCGAAGGCGATGCCGCCGAGCACGGCCACGATGACGGCGATGTAGAGCCAGTGCGAGCGGTCCCGCGGTGGGCTCGTGGGCTCGGGGATCTGCGGGTGGGTGCTCGCGGCCATTGGGGGGTCCTGTCACGTCGGTGGAGGGGTCGATCGGCGAAAGTATGCGTCCTCCTGGTCCGATATGCACCCACCTGTCCGCCGACGCCCCGCCGAGGCGCCGCCACGCTCCCGTGGCAGGCTGGACCCGTGCGATCCCTGTGTGTCTTCTGCGGCTCCAGTCCTGGCCGGTCCTCGGTGTATGCCGATGCGGCGCGCTCCCTGGGAGCGGCGCTGGCGAGCCGGGGGATCCGCCTCGTCTACGGCGGCGCCCGGGTCGGGACGATGGGGGTCGTCGCGGACGCGGCGCTGGCCGCGGGCGGCGAGGTCGTCGGCGTGATGCCGCAGCACCTGATGGACCTCGAGGTGGGGCACACCGGGCTCACCCAGCTGCACGTCGTCGGCTCGATGCACGAGCGCAAGGCCCTGATGGCCGACCTGGCCGAGGGATTCGTGGCGCTGCCGGGCGGGATGGGGACGCTGGACGAGCTCGCCGAGATCCTCACCTGGGCCCAGCTCGGGCTGCACGCCAAGCCGGTGGGGGCGCTCGACGTGGGCGGCTTCTGGCAGCCGCTGCTGGGGTGGCTGGACGTGGCGCGGGACGAGGGTTTCCTGGCGCCCGCGCACCGCGAGCTGCTCGTGGTGCGGCCGACGGTGGACACGCTGCTGGACGCGCTGGCCGGGGGCGCCCGCTAGCCCGGCGACCGCGTTCCGCCACACCTCCCGCTCCTGCGGCCGCCGGCTCCCCTCGCACCGGCGCTCGGAGCTTAGGAACCACACGTCGTGGGCGCCAAGACGTGCAGCTGGTGTGCTGCGAGCGCCGAAGTGAAGCGGGTGGGTGGGGCGGGAGTGGTCGGGGGACAGGACGTGGGGGTATGCCGGGTCAGGGGGCGAGCCCGCGCAGCACCTCGCCGGCGGGTGCCTCCCGCGCGGCCTGCCACCCGGCGCCCGCCCACAGCGAGACACCTTGGGGGTCACCGGCCTTCGCAGCGGCGGCCCGCAGCGGCCTGGTCAGCTGGTCGACCTGGGGAAACACCGCGGGCGCGGCGGCGTCGTGCGCCTCCACGAATCTGTTGCGCAGCCCGCGGGCCGGCCGTCCGGAGAAGGCCCGGGTCACCACGGCTCGCATCCCCGGCAGCCGCAGCCCCGCCCGGTGGACCGCGGACGTGCCCGCCTCCGGGGTCAGCAGCAGCGCGGTGCCCACCTGGACGGCCCGGGCGCCGGCGTCGAGGAGGCGGCGGACGTCTCCCGAGGTGGCGACCCCGCCGGCGACGACGCACGGGACCCCGAGGTCGCGCACGAGCGGGAGCAGACCGAGCGCGTCGAGGTGGTTGGGCTCGTCCTCGACGCGGTGGGTGGAGCGGTGGCCACCCGCGTCGCAGCCCTGCACGACGAGCGCGTCGACGCCGAGCGCGGCGGCGTGGCGCGCCTCGTCCTCGCCGGTCACGGTCACCCACACCTGCGTGCCCACGTCGTGGAGCGCGCCCACCACCTCCGGCGCCGGCAGCCCGAAGGTGAACGACACCACGGCCACCGGGTCGACCAGGGTGAGCAGCGCGATCTTGTCGTCATACGCGTCGGTGTCGGACCAGTCGGGCTCGGGCAGCCGCACCCCCAGCCGGTCGGCGTCGCCCTGCAGCTGCTGGGTGTATGCCGAGACGGCGGCCTGCCCCGCCGCCCGGACCGATCCGGACGGCACGAAGACGTTGACGCCGAAAGGCCTGTCTCCCACCAGGTCCCGGGTGGCGGCGAGCTCGGCGGCCACTGCCGCCGGGGTCGTGTAGCCCGCGGCCAGGAAGCCCGTGCCGCCTGCCGCGCAGGCGGCCGCGACGAGGGCCGGCGTGGAGGGGCCACCCGCCATCGGGGCGGCGACGAGGGGCAGGGTCAGCGTGTCGAGCAGCGTCATGTCCCCAGCCTGCCAAGCTCGGGGTGGCGCTGCTCCCCGGGCGGTCGGGCCGGGCTCGAGGGGTCGGGATGGGGCCTGGGTGGGCCGGTGGGCAGCCCCGGTCAGGGGAGGGGTCCGGGGCCTGATGGCTGGGGGCAGGCGGGCGAAGGCGGACGCCCTCCCGCAGGGGACGTGATGCCGCAGATGGCGGTGCAGGACCACCCCATGCTGGGCTGACAGCTGACGACCCAGGGCCGTCGCCTTGTCGCCCCACCCGCGTCGTGACAGCCTGGGGACATGACGGACACTCGGTGGCGCACCTGGCTGGGCCGGCTGCCCGACCTGGCGCTGCGGCTGCTGGCGGGCATCCTCGCGAGCTGGGCCGGGGTGCAGGCCTCGCACGCCCGCTGGACCCGGACGGCGCTCTTCGGAGTGGTCGCGCTGGCCCTCGTGACGGTCGGGATGCGGCTCCGCCGACGCCGGATCGAGCGAGAGCGGGCCTGCGCGTCAGGCTGACCGCGTCGATCGGCTCAGTCGTCGCCAGGGGCGGGCAGGAGGCGGACGTTCTGCGCCTTGACCGCGAGGCTGACGGGCACCCCCGGGCGCAGCCCGAGCTCGGCCACCGCGAGCGGGGTCACGTCGGCGGCGAGCCGGACCCCGCTCGCGGTAACCGCCGTGAGCCGCACCGCCCCTGATCGGGCGGTCAGGTCGGCGACGCGAGCGGGTATGACGGTCCGCGGGCTGCCGGTGACGGTCCCGACGTGGACGGCGACGTCGGCGGGGTCCCACAGCGCCACCGCCGTGGCGCCGACGGGCACCGGCCCGCGCCCGTGGACGCGGGTGCCGTCGGCGAGCTCGATCGCGTCGGGGCCGACCGCCCGACCGCGCACCAGCGTCCGGCCGGCCAGCCGCGCCCCGAACCCGCTGCGCGGCGCGCCCAGCACCTCGGCCGCCGTTCCTCGCTCCGCGACCCGCCCGCTCTCCAGCACGGTCACGTCGTGGGCGAGGCCGGCGACGTCGAGCGGGTCGTGGGTGACGAGCAGGGCCCGGACGCCGCTGTCGTGCAGCACCGCTCGCAGCACCTGGCGCATCTCGGCGGCCACGTCGACGTCCAGCGCCGAGAGCGGCTCGTCGAGCAGCAGCACGGCGGGCTCGGCCGCGAGCGCCCGGGCCAGGGCCACCCGCTGGGCCTGGCCGCCCGACAGCCGGTCCCCGCGCCGCCGCGCGAGATCCGCAGCTCCCACCCGCTCCAGCCATCGCACGGCGACCGTGTCGGCCGCCCGGCGCGACAGCCCCCGCGCCCGCGCCCCGAAGGCCACGTTGGTCCGCACGTCCAGGTGGGGGAAGACGAGCGGGTCCTGCCCGAGCAGCGTCACCCCGCGCCGGTGCGCCGGGATCCACGTGAAACCGTCCTGCAGCACGCGCTCCCCCACCACCACCTCGACGCCCGGTGCCCGCAGCAGCCCGGCGACCACGGCGAGCAGCGTGGACTTGCCCGCCCCGTTGGGCCCGACGAGCGCGGACACCCCTGGCCCGGCGAAGGACTCGTCGACGTCGAGCCCGCGCTGCGGCACCCGCGCGCACACCCGCAGGGCGGGCGCAAGGTCGCGCGGCGACGGAGACCGAGACCCGGCCCCGGAGAGCACGCCGGTCTCGACGCCGAGCGCGGGACCAGATACGGCGTCGCCAGGCCGCACGCCGCCCGGCCGCCCCTCGGCATACCTGCTCATGACGTCGGCCTGCGCAGGTGCACCAGCCCGACCACGACGGCTGCGACGACCACCAGCACCAGCGAGAGGGCTACGGCCGCAGCGGGATCGGTCTCGCGCGCGAGGTAGATCTCCAGCGGCAGGGTGCGGGTGACGCCGGGCAGCGAGCCGGCGAAGGTCAGCGTCGCGCCGAACTCCCCCAGCGACCGGGCGAACGCCAGCACCGCCCCCGACGCGACCCCGGGCAGCACGAGCGGCAGGGTCACCCGGCGCAGGACCGTCGTGGGCCCCGCGCCGAGCGTGGCGGCCACCTGCTCGTAGCGTCCGCCCGCGCTGCGCAGCGCCCCCTCCAGGGACATGACGAGGAAGGGCAGCGCCACGAAGGCCTGCGCCAGCACCACCGCCAGGGTCGTGAATCCGACTCGTACGCCCACCAGCTCGAGGTGGTGCCCCAGCAGGCCCCGGCGCCCGAGGGTGGTCAGCAGCGCGATCCCGCTGACCACGGGCGGCAGCACGAGCGGGAGCAGGACGAGCATCCGCAGCACCGACAGCCCGGGCCAGGAGGTGCGCGCCAGCACCAGCGCGAGCGGCACCCCGAGGACCAGGCACAGGGCGGTGGACGCGGCGGCGGTGCGCAGGCTCAACCCCAGGGCCTCGACCGAGGCGGGCGCACTGACCAGGCCCCACCAGCGGTCCCAGGGCACCTGCGCGACCAGGGCGAGCAGGGGTATGCCGACGAAGGCCGCCCCCAGCGCCGCGGGCAGCCAGACCCAGCGCGGCAGGGCCGTGGCCGAGGTGGCGCCCGCCCGCCTCACGGGGACTGGAAGCCCAGCTGCGTCAGCACGGCTCGTCCCGTGGGCCCGCGGACGAGGTCGACGAAGGCCGCCGCGTCCCCGCTCCCCTTGCTCGCCGCGGTGACCGCGATCGGATAGACGTTGACGGCCGTGGCCGCCTCCGGGAAGGGCACGCCGGCGACGGCCCCGCCCGCCCCCGCAGCGTCGGTGCGATAGACCAGGCCGGCGTCGGCCTGACCGGACGTGACCTTGCCGAGGACGTCGGTGACCGACTGCTCCTCGCTCACCGGATCCAGGGTCACCCCGGCGGCGTGCTGCACCGCGGTGGCCGCCGCGCCGCACGGGACCTGGGGTGCGCAGACGACGACCTGCGTCCCGTCCTTGGCGAGGTCGGCCAGCGAGGTCACGCCGCGCGGGTTGCCGGGGGCGGTGACGATGGTGAGCGTGTTGGTCGCGAAGGGCGTGGGGACGCCCGAGACGAGGGATCCCGCGACGGCCTTGCCCATGGTCCGCTCGTCGGCGGTCGCGAGGACGTCGGCGGGGGCACCCTGCTCGAGCTGGGCGACCAGGTCGCTGGACCCCGCGAAGCTGAACCGCACCCGCACCCCGGGGTGCGTCCGCTCGAAGTCCTGCCCGAGGCGGGTGAAGGCGCGCTCGAGGGAGGCGGCGGCGAGGACGGTGACAGTGCGGGCGTCGCCGGGACGGGCGGCCTGCGCGGACGTCGCGCCCCCGGTCGACCCACCGGCAGGCGAAGCGCCCTGGGACGAACCGGCCTGGGACGCAGTGCCGTTGGACAGGCCAGGGGTGGCCCCGGGCGGCGCGGAGCCCTCGCCGGACACCCCGAGGCAGCCCGACAGCCCGAGGGACGCGGCGACGGCGAGGGGGACGGCCCGGAGGGAGACGGCAGGTCTGCGCGTGCGGCGCCGGACCGGCGGGCAGGTGCGGTGGTGCTTCGGCATACGACTCATGACCGCCCGCCCGGGGTCTCCACGATGACGGTGGTGGCCTTGACGACCGCGACGGCCAGGGCGCCGGGCTCCAGCCCGAGCGACTCGGCGGAGCGCCGGCTCATCAGCGACACGATGCCGAACGGCCCGCACTGGAGCGTGACCTCGGCCATCACCCCGTCGACGAGCACCTCGGTGACCAGGCCGACGAGACGGTTGCGGGCCGACGACCCGACCCCGAGCACGTCGGGCAGCTCCCCCGACTGCTCGCGCGCCACCCGGGCCAGGTCCACCCCGTCGAGCACGATCCGGCCCGAGCCGTCCCGTCCGGCGGCCAGCTGCCCCTGGTCCACCCACCGCCGGACCGTGTCGTCGCTGACGCCCAGCAGCGCCGCCGCGTCCCGCACCCGGATCTGATCACTCACCTGGGCATCGTAGCCGCACCTGCGGCACGATGACGGCTCTGGCACCGCAGATACGGCATAAGAGTGCGCCTCCGATCGAGAGAGTCTCGGTTCGCCGACCAGCGGCCCGTCCACGGGGCCGCGGCAGGCGCCCCTCACCGTCCGGGGGAGCCGGGCCGGTCCGACCTGCCACGCCGCGACACTGACCCACCCGTGGTGGAGCGTCAGACGCGGCGGGTCGTGATCGTGAACCCCTGGGACACCAGGCGGGCCGCGCAGGCCTCGCCCAGCCCCGTCGCCGGCGTGAGCACCCCGGTCAGGGCGGGCAGGCGGGGGCGGTCGAGCACCAGGGTCAGGGCGGCCTCGCCGATCATGATGGCCGTGCCGTCATACCCGGGGTCGTAAGACGCGGCCACGGTCGTGACGTAGCGCGCCCCGGTGGTCGTGGTCGCGTGCACCTCCATGACGAACTCGCCACGGGCGCGGGCCTGCTCGCTCGGCCCCTCGCCGGGCGACGGCAGCACCCGGTCCACGACCTGCCGCAGCCCCGGCGTCGCGAGGCCCGTGGCCAGGGCGGGCAGCACCGACGCCATGCCCAGGGCCTTGAGCGGGGCGAGCCGCCCACGGCCGGTGTCCACGACCTCGCGATAGCGCAGACCCCGGCCGTAGGCCCAGTCCACGAGCGCGTTGCTGCGGCGCACCACCTGCGCGTTGAAGCCGCCCATGAAGAACGGCGCCGCCCACGACCCCGTGTCCGCCGAGCGCTCCAGCACCACCTGGCCGACGCGCCCCTCCGGCTCGGGCTCCGCGGCCCGATCGGGGCTCAGGGCATAGGGATCCACGACCTTGCGGGCGAGCGAGCGGTCGCCGCGCACGCTGTCGACCTGCAGCCGCATCGAGTCGAGGGTGCCGCCGCTCATGCCGCCCCGCATCCGCCGCACGTGCAGCGTGGTCTCGGTGAGGGTGCCCTGCCCCTCCTCGCGGGCGTGGTCGGCGGTCAGCAGCACCCCGAGGTCGGACGGCATCGAGTCGAACCCGCACGAGTGGACGATCCGCGCACCCGAGCGGCGGGCGACCTCGTCGTAACGGTCGATCGAGTCGCGGACGAAGAGCGTCTCCCCGGTCAGGTCCACGTAGTCGGTGCCGGCGTAGGCGCACGCCGACACCAGCGGAAGGCCGTGCCGTGCATAGGGACCCACCGTCGACAGCACGACATGGGTGTGCTCGGCCAGCACCGCGAGCGAGTCCTCGTCCGAGGAGTCCGCCACGACGAGCGACCAGCGCCCCGCCGACGCCGGCAGCGAGCGCCGCACCTCCTCCAGCCGCTCCCGCGAGCGGCCGGCGAGGCCGATCCGCACCCCCGCAGGGGCGTTGCGGGCGAGGTGTCCGGCGATCAACCGTCCGACATACCCCGTCGCTCCGTAGACGACGACGTCGAGGTCACGGTCACGGTCCCGGCCGATGGTGGTCTCGGTCACGCTCTGCAGGCTCATGCGTCGATCATGCCCCGGACGACGCTGTCGCGGTCAACCCGACCGCCATACGCTCCCTCCACGGCAACGACGCCCCCGGAGGACACCATGACCAACCTCGCGACCATCCTGACGACCACGGCCCGGCGACAGCCCGAGCACGTCGCGCTGCGGCAGGACGAGCAGGAGCTCACGTATGCCGAGCTCGAGCACCGGTCCGCGCTGGCCGCCGGCTGGGTGCAGGGCCAGGGGGTGCGGCCGGGCGACCCGGTGGTGCTGAGCCTGCCCAACGTCACGGCCTTCGTCATCGCCTACTTCGGAATCCTGCGCGCGGGCGGCGTGGTCGTCCCGATGAACCCGATGTTCAAGCCCCGCGAGATCGAGTACTACCTGCGCGACTCCGGCGCCCGGCTGATCGTCGCCGCGACCCCCGACGCCGCCGAGGGTGCCCGCGAGGCGGACGCGACCTTCGTCGACGTGCAGGAGCTGCCCGCGCCGCCGGCCGCGGCCACGCCCCTGCCCGAGGTCGTCGACCGCGACGACGACGACACCGCGGTCATCCTCTACACCTCCGGCACCACCGGCCGGCCCAAGGGCGCCGAGCTGCGCCACCGCAACCTGCTCAGCAACGCCCGCACCACCAACGACACCCTGGTCCGGCTCACCCCCGACGACACCGTGATCGGCTGCCTGCCGCTGTTCCACGTCTTCGGGATGACCTGCGCGATGAACACCGCCGTCCTCGCCGGCGCCACCCTCACCCTGATCCCGCGGTTCACGCCGGACCAGGCGCTGCGCGTCGTCGAGCGCGACCGCGCCACGGTCTTCGAGGGCGTCCCGACCATGTATGCCGCGATGCTGCAGACCGCCCGCACCCTCGCCGCCGGGGGCTCGGCGGTGCCCGACCTGTCCTCGTTGCGCACCTGCGTCTCCGGGGGCGCGTCGCTGCCGGTGGAGGTGCTGCGGGACTTCGAGGAGACCTTCGGCGCGATGATCCTCGAGGGCTACGGCCTGTCCGAGACCTCGCCCGTCGCGTCGTTCAACCACCCCGACGCCGACCGCAAGCCCGGGTCCATCGGCACCCCGATCCGCGGCGTCGAGATGGCGCTGCGCACCCCGGAGGGTGCGCCGGTGCCGCCCGGTGAGGTCGGCGAGATCGTCATCCGCGGAGAGAACGTCATGCGCGGCTACCGGGGGCGCCCCGACGCGACGGCGGCGGCCATCGACGCGGACGGGTGGTTCCGGTCCGGGGACCTGGGGCGCGTGGACGAGGACGGCTGCTACTTCATCGTCGACCGGGCCAAGGACATGATCATCCGCGGCGGCTACAACGTCTATCCGCGCGAGGTCGAGGAGGTCCTCTACGAGCACCCGGCCGTGCTGGAGGCCGCCGTGGTCGGCATACCGCACGAGCTGTATGGCGAGGAGGTCGCGGCCTTCGTGGCGCTGCGGCCCGGGTCGGGGCGGGCGGGCTCCGACGAGACCGCGGCCGAGCTGCGGACCTTCTGCCAGGAGCGGCTGGCGGGGTACAAGTACCCGCGCGAGATCCGGTTCGTGGACGCCCTGCCCAAGGGCGCGACCGGCAAGATCCTCAAGCGCGAGCTCCCCACGCCCTGACCCCGACCCGGACGGCCACGCGCGCCGCGCCCCGACCCGCCCACCCTCTTTCGCCACTTGCCCCTAGTAGTGGCGACACGCCGCCCGATCACCGCCACTTGCCCCTACTGGCGCACCAGAGGGGCACGAGGTGGGTGGCCAGATGCGACGAAGGGAGCCGCGCCACCCTCTCGGGCGGCGCGGCTCCCCTCGTCGGCGCGGGTCAGCGCTGCGGACCGAGACCGGTCAGCTTGCCGGAGATGCCGCCCGCGGCGCGCAGCGCAGCACCCTCCTCGAAGGACGTCGTCGGGACGCGGCGGCTCGCCAGCTTGGCCTCCTCGACCATGGCGAGCAGCATCTTGCCCGGGTCCTCGTCGGGCCACAGGTACAGCGCCATCGCGCCGGGGATCGAGTTGACCTCGTTGACGAAGATCTCGGTCCCGTCGGTCAGGAAGTCGACGCGGTTGATGCCGGTCAGGCCGGTCAGCTCGGCGACCTGGAGGGCCAGCTCACGGGCCCGCGCCTCCAGCTCGGGACTGATCTGGGCGGGCAGCTCGCGCGGTGCGGAGGACATGCCGTCGGTGCCGCCGCCCATGTACTTCCCGGCGTAGTCGTAGATCGCGCCGCCCTCCTTGCGCAGGGGCTTCTCGATCAGCGACGTCTTGACCTCGGGCGCGGTGGTGAACGAGATGTTCAGGTCCCACAGGTCGTCGCGGAAGGGCTCGACCACGGCGCCGGCGCGCATGTGCAGCGAGCTCTTGAGCAGGGCCAGCGCCGTGTCGTAGTCATCGACGACCTCGATGCCGATCGAGCTGCCGCCGAAGCGCGGCTTGACGATGTAGGGGCCCTGGAAGCTCGGACGGAAGCTCGGCGACACGATCTCGCGGCGCAGCGTCGGCACACCCGCGTCGGCCATGAGCGCGCCGAAAGCGAGCTTGTCCATGCCGAGGGCCGCGGCCGCCGGGGAGGAGCCGGTCGCGGGGACACCCAGCAGCTCGAAGAGCGCCTGCGTGCCACCGGACTCGCCGGCGCCGCCGTGCAGGGCGAGGAGCACCGCGCCGAGCTCGAGCTTCTTGGTGCCGCGGAAGCCAGCCTTCATGTGGAAGCCGTCCTCGGCACCGGCGCCGAGCCGGAGCTCGACCTTCTGCGCCTTGGCGGGTGCGCCGTCGAGGTAGTCGCGCGCCTCGGTCTGCGGCGGCACCGCGTGCCAGCGGCCTCCGCGGTCCCAGTAGAGGCACTGGACCTGGGCGCCGGCGCGTTGCAGCACGCGCTCGCACTGCAGGCCGGTGAGGATCGAGATGTCATGCTCGGCCGAGGGCCCGCCGAAGACGACGGTCACGGTCTGGGTCATGGTCGTGGTGACCTTTCTGCAGACGTTCTGGTGGGTTTGGTGCTGATCGTATGCCGGAGGCCGGACCTCGCTGACCGGGCGGCTGCCCGGCGCGCCGCCGGACGCCCGCCCGGGACTCGCTCAGGGGATGACGCCGTCGTCGAGGTCGACCGACGCGCCGACGCGCCCCGCCGCCGCGGGTGCGAGCGCGAAGCCCGCGGACCGCAGCAGACCCTGGGCGGCGACGTTGGTCGCCGCGGTGTCGGCGACGACCCGCCGGGCACCCTGACGTCGCGCCTGGTCGAGGACGAGTCTGGTTGCTGCCGTGGAGATTCCCCGACCACGGACGGAGCGGGCGAGCCAGATCCCGGTCTCCAGGACGCCGGGCTCGTCGGTGGTCCGCAGCCGCACGCACCCCACCGGGTCGGCGCCGGACAGGACCGCCCAGGTCGCCTCCCCGGAGGGCTCGGTCAGCCCGGTGCGGCAGCGACGGTGGTGGTCCTCGAACCACGCGACCCGCTCGGGCGTCCAGTCGTCGCCCGGCGTGATCGGCGCAGTGACCTCACCCGCAGTGGCGTCCGTGGTGGCCACGGTGACCAGGTGCGCGAGCAGCTCGTCGTCGACGGCGGCGAGGGTGACGGTGGCGTCCATGCCCGCGAGCCTAGGGGAATCCGCTGCCGGCATACGACCCCTCGCGGACGCGCCGAGCCGCCCTCCCCCGTGCCTCCGCCACCCGCAGATCGGGCCAGGCTGGCCCCGTGGCACGTTCAACGAGGGTCCACAACGCACCGATCGGGGCCAGCCTGGCCCCAGGAAGCCCCCGGACAGCCCCCAGATGCAGCCGGACCCCTCGGATACCCTGGGAGGCCGCGGACGCCCCCCACGTGTGCCGCGACGAGCCCGGGCGCGACGGGGCCCGGGCGCCACCCCACGAGGGATGCCACCCGGGCCCGGGTCCGACAGGCGGTCTGGTCAGGCGTAGTGGTCGGGCAGGTCGTTCTCGAAGAGGACCACGTCGCCGGCCGCGGTCTGGGCCATGATCTCGGCGGCCGCGGCCTCCCGCGAGGGATAGGTGCGCACCTCGCCCGGCTGCCCCTGCGCGCCCGCGAGCAGCGCCCGCCGGTTGGTCAGGCCGGTGATCGCCAGCACCTGGTCGGGCATGGCCGTCGCGTCGGCCGCGAAGGCCCGGTTGCGCGCCGCCTGCTGGTCGCCCAGCTCGACCATGCCGGGGGTGATCGTCCAGATCCGACCGCCCTCGCCCACCGCGGCCCGCGCGGACCGCAGCGCCGAGGCGGCGCCGTCGGGGTTGGAGTTGTAGGTGTCGTCGATGACGGCGACCCCGCGCTCGTCGCGCTGCAGCTCGGCGCGGTGGGCCGCACCCGGCAGGTCGATCATCAGCGGCGCCAGCGACGCGGCGGGCACGTCGAGCGCCCGCGCGATGCCCACGGCGATGGCGAGGTTGATCGGGTGGCCGGCGGGCGGCGCGTCCACGGTGGTGACGTGCTCGCCGTCGACGGTGACCTCCCAGCGGCCGCCGCCCGCGACGGCGGTCCCCGAGGCGTCCCCCACCGAGGCGCCCGCCAGCGGGGCGACGACCACGTCGGCCCAGCCCCCCGCGGTTGCGGAGCAGCGCACGACCCGCTTGACCCCCTCGAGCCGGTCGGCGAGGGCCGCGAGCTCGGGCACGTCGACGTTGAGCACCGACACGGCCGCCTCCTCGGTGATCTCCGACTTGGCCGCCACGATGGTCTCGCGGTTCTTCATCCGCTCCAGGTGAGCCTCGCCGATGGTGGTGATCGCGGCGATCGTGGGCGGGAAGACCGTGCACAGCTCGCGGATCTCGCCGGGCCCGTAGGTGCCCATCTCGGCCACGAACACCTCGGTGCCGGGCACCAGCCGGTCGTTGACGGTGCGCGACAGCCCCATGAGGTTGTTGAACGACGCGGGCGAGGCGACGGCGGCGTGCGAGCGGGAGAGCAGCTGGTTGACGTAGAGCTTGGTCGAGGTCTTGCCGTAGGACCCGGTGATCGCCACCACGGTGGGTCGCATCCGGCGCAGCTTGTCCTGCGCCTCGACGACGAACTTCTGCGCCATCCGCCGCTCCACCGGCCGCATGATCGCCATGGCCAGGTCCACCAGCGGCACGGCGAGCAGGGCGACCACCGCGGCGGCATACGGCCCGCGCGCGAGCCCGGCGGCCGCGACGAGGACGAGCTGCAGGCCGACGGTCACGGCGCAGAGCCGCTTCATCCGGTCGGTCCACGCGAGCGCCTTGGTCGTCCCGCGCACGGGCAGGCCGAGCGGCCAGGCGGCGATGGCGGCGAGCCCGACGAGGGTGAACGGCTTGCTCCACAGGCCCGCGCCGATGCAGATGGCGGCGGCGCCGAGCAGCACGGCGTTCTCCGGCTTGACCTCGGTCCACAGCCGCGCCATGGCGGTGTCGCGGCCGGGCTCGTAGTGCTCCCGCTGCGCGACCCGCAGCCAGCGCGAGTCCTCGGCAGCGAGCGCGGCGGCCACGGCGGCCCAGGTGACGACGTCGAGGATCACGGGCGGGACTCCTTGGGGCTGGCGAGGACGCGGTCCAGGGCGGACCGCAGGTGGGTGACGAGGGCGTCGTCGAGCAGGTGGGCGGACCCCTCCACGACGTCGAGGTGGGCGGTGGGGCCGACGAGCTCGGCGGCCGCGCGCGCCATGGCGACGGGAGCCGCGGTGTCTCCTGCCCCCCAGACCATCTCGGTCGGTATGCCGGCGGCGCGCACGGCCTCCAGCTCGCTGGTGTAGTCCTCGTTGACGGCCTTGACCAGCACGGTGCGCAGCACGCCCTGGGCGGCGTTGTAGTCGGCGGAGCCGTACTTCTTGCGGTAGCGGTCGACGACGGACTCGGGCACGATCCCGCGCTGGTGCAGGGCCTTGGCGACGCGCAGGTCGAGCGGGCCTCGGGACGGCTTGGCGCCCGCCGGGGCGAGCTGCGCACGCAGCAGCGGCACGCCGGTCAGCACGAGCCCCGCGACCCCCTCCGGCCGCAGCCGGGCGCCGTGAACGGCCACCCGCCCGCCGAAGGAGTGCCCCATCAGCACCACGGGGGCGGCGGGGTCGAGGAGGGGCAGCAGCTGCTCGGCATACTGCTCGGTCGACCAGCCGTCGGGCGGGGGCGCGGTGGCCCCGAAGCCGGGCAGGTCGAGCGCGAGGGCGTCGTGGTCGCGCAGCACCGGCGCCCAGTCGTGGCGGGTGCGGGCCCAGCCGTGCAGGGCGATGACGCGAGGATGGCCGGAGCCGTGCTTCTCGGCCATCACCTGGCCGTCGAGGAGGGTAGTCAGCACCGCGCCAGTCTAGGCGTGCGCCGCTCCCCGGCCAGGCACCCCCGGCGTCGAGCCGGGCGCACGCCTACCGAGGAGTCAGGGAGGGTTCTCCGGACGACCGGCGCAGCGTCGCCGCGGGCCTGTGGGACCTGCGTCGTCGCCTCCTTGACCGCTGCGCCGCCGAGGTCGAGGACTCCCCCTGGCGCCTCGTGCTGGTGGCGGGGCGAAGCTCCGGCACCACGCCGATCCCCGAGCCGGTCGACGGACCCCTGCCCGAGACGGCGACCAGCGACCCGTCGTGGGTCCTGTCCTGCGCCGCGCCCCGCCGCCGACCGCGTCCTCCCGCACGGACCGCTATCACCCAAGCAGCGTAATGAACAGACGCCTCGTGGGGCACGCGCCACGCTGCCGCGGCAGGATGGACGCGTGACCACCCCCCCGACCGCTCCTCCCGGCGGCGGCACCAGCGCCACCGTGGACGACCCGGACCTGAGCGCCTGCCTGGATCGGGTGTGGCAGGAGCGGCACCGCTCGGCCGAGCTCTTCGCCGAGCGGGTCGCCGCGCTGCCGGACCACCCGATCACGGCGGTGATGCGGGCCCGCGCGGCGTGGGCCATGGGACGGCTGGAGGACGCGCTCACCCTGGCGATCGAGGCCGAGGAGGCCGTGCTCGAAGCCGGCCTCGACGACCGCGAGCTGTGGCACGCTCGAGCGCTGGAGAGCACCGCGGTCGTGCTGACGACCCTCGGCCTGGAGCAGGAGGCCCAGGACCGCTTCGTCGAGGCCTCGCGCTGGTATGCCGCGCGCGGCGACGTGGTGGGTCGAGCCGGCGTGCTGCAGAACTCCGCCATCTTGAGCATGCACTCCTACGAGCGGGCGACCGAGATGTTCCTGGAGGCGCTGGACCTGGCCCGCCGCGTCGACGCTCCGGCCCTCGTCGGGGTGATCCAGCTCAACATCGGTGAGATGGCCCTGCGCAGGGGACAGCTCGACCAGGCCGGGACCTGGCTCCGGCAGGCGATCGACTCCCTCGCCGGCGTGTGGCCCGAGATCCACCTCAAAGGATGCTGCCTGCTGGCCGAGTCCTGCCTGCTGGGCGGCGACCTGGCTGCCGCGCGGGCCCTGCTGGCCGAGACCCCGAACGTGCAGGAGGTGCGCAACCCCATGGTGCGCCTCACCCTGGCCCGGATGACGGCGGCGCTGGACATCCGCGACGGGTGCCCGGACCGCGCGGTCCGGCTCCTGCAGGACCAGCCGACCGACCAGCTCCCGGCCTACGAGGAGGTGCAGCTGCAGAAGGCCCTCTCCGAGGCGGCGGAGGCGGCCGGTGACCTGCCCCTCGCGCTGGCCGCTGCCCGGCGCTCGGCGGCGATCACCGACCAGCTGCGCGAGGGCGACGCCACCCGGCAGGCCCGGGCCTTGGACGCCTGGCACCGCCGCGGGCACCTGCTGCGCGACCGGGCCGCCGCCCAGGGACGCGCCGATGCCCTCGAGCAGGCTCTCGCCGAGCGCCAGTCGGCGCTGGACGAGCTGCGGGTCGCGCACGCGCGGATCCGCGAGCTGGGCTCCCGGGACGCGCTGACCGGGCTGCACAACCGCCAGCACCTGGTCGACGTCGCCCCCGGGCTGCTGGCGCTCGGCAGCCGGGAGCAGCCCGCCCAGGTGGCCCTCCTGGACCTGGACCGTTTCAAGGTGATCAACGACACTTTCGGGCACGCCGCAGGGGACCTGGTGCTGCAGACCTTCGCGGAGGTGCTGCGCGAGCACCTGCCGTCGACCGACCTCGTCACGCGGTACGGCGGGGAGGAGTTCGTCGTCGTCCGACCACCGGCGCCCGACGGCCGGGCGACCGCGTCGTTGGCCGACGACCTGGACGAGCTGCGCGGGGTCGCCCGGGAAGCGCTGCCGCCACACGTCGACGGGACGGCGCTACCGGTGATCTCGGTGAGCATCGGCGTCGTCCAGGTGGAGCGCCCCGACCTGGACCAGGCGCTCCACGCCGCCGACGACCGGATGTATGCCGCCAAGCGCGCCGGCGGCGACCGGGTCTGGGCCTGCGTGGCTCCCTGCCTGGGGCGGCCGTCGCGCACCCTGGGCCCCGCCGCCCCCGCCCGGCCGCACGGTCCGGCCCAGCAGGCTGCCGCGGGCTGAGCCCCTCGACGCTCGCAGGCTTGTCGGTGCCCGGTGCAGGACCGGCTCCGACACCGCCGCCACCCTCCCGGGCTCGCGCCGCTCCTGCTCCTGCCCCCACCTCGGGCACTCCCCGAGGCCCGTCTCCTGCTGCGGTGACGTCGTCGTCACCCCAGGTCAGCAGCCGCGGCGACGATGCTCCAGACCCGCGGGCGGCCATCACGGCACCACGAGATAGACCACCTCGGCGATGCAGGCAGGCCGCTGCGCACCCTCGACCTCGACGGTCATGGTCAGGATCATCTGCAGGCCGGCCTTGGTCTCCACGGTGTCGGTCAGCTCGATGCCGACCCGGATCGCCTTGCCCACGCGCACCGGGGTGAGGAAGCGGATCTTGTTGGCGCCGTAGTTCATCCCCATGGTCACGCCGGTGACCTCGTAGACCTCCTCGAGCATCCCCGGAATCCGTGACAGGGTGAAGTAGCCGTGCGCGATGGTCCCGCCGAAGGGCGTCTCGCGCGCCGCTCGCTCCGGGTCGACGTGGATCCACTGGTGGTCGCCCGTCGCCTCCGCGAACTGGTCGACCTGCTCCTGGGTGACCTGGTGCCACCCGGACCAGCCCAGGTGCTCGCCCGTGGCGGCGACGATCTCCTGGACCCCGTTGAACGTCTTCATGGACTGCTTCCTCTCGTCGTATGTCGGGCGGCTCCCTGCCCCTCGGTCCCCCGCTCCGGGCCTCGCTGGGGTCCTCACGGGGTCGGTCAGTCGCGTGGCCCGCCGGCGACGTAGATCACCTGCCCGCTCACGAAGCCGGACTCCTCGCCGCACAGCCACGACGCCGTCGCCGCGATGTCCTCGGGCAGGCCGACGCGCCCCACCGGGATCTGCCTGGCCGCGCGCTCCAGGAAGTCCTCGAAGGTCACACCCATGCGCTCGGCCGTCGCGCGGGTCATGTCCGTGGCGACGAAACCCGGCGCGATCGCGTTGCAGGTCACCCCGAAGCGCCCGAGCTCGATCGCCAGGGTCTTCGTGAAGCCCTGCAGGCCGGCCTTGGCGGCGGCGTAGTTGGCCTGGCCCCGGTTGCCCAGCGCCGACGTCGACGACAGGGTGACGATGCGGCCGTAGCGGGCCTCGGTCATATGCCGCTGCGCCGCCCGGCTCATCAGGAAGGCACCGCGCAGGTGCACGCCCATCACCTGGTCCCAGTCGTCCAGGGTCATCTTGAACAGCATGTTGTCGCGGATGATCCCGGCGTTGTTGACCAGCACGGTCGGCGCGCCGAGGTCGGTGGCGACCCGCTCCACGGCGGCCTCGACGCGGGCCTCGTCGGAGACGTCGACCCCGACGGCCAGCGCCCGTCCGCCGGCCTGGGTGATCTCGTCGACGACCACCTGGCAGGCGGACGCCTCCAGGTCGAGGACGGCCACGGCCATCCCGTCCGCGGCGAGACGGCGGGCCACGGCGGCGCCGATGCCGCGGGCGGCGCCGGTCACCACGGCGGTCCGCCGCTCGGGGGCGACGCCCTGGGCCGCGTCGGTGTGGGTGGTCATCGGGTCTCCTCGTCGAGCGATGTGCCGGGGTGCGGCGTGCCCGGGGCGTACGCCGCGGGCGGGTCCTCGGCAGGGTGGCGGGTGCTGCTGGTCAGTCTCCGGGAGACCGGGCCGCCGTGCCAGTCGGTGCCCCGGCCGCCGCTGGTGGAGCCGTCGACGAGGGTGGTGCCGCCGTCGCGGACCATGGTGTGCCCCGTGGTCCAAGCGGCGTCGTCGCCGAGCAGGCAGGCCACGGCGCCGGCGACGTCCTCGGGCTCGCCGAGCCGCCCGAGCGCGCAGCCGCGGGCAGCCTGCTCCTCGCGCCCGTCCCTCCCGGCGAAGCCGTCGTACGAGCCGGAGACCGGCCCGGAGTCAGTCGAGGGAAGACCTCACAGGCCGAGGTCCCGACCGATGAGCTCCTTCATGATCTCGTTCGTCCCCGCCCAGATCTTGTGGACGCGGGCGTCCCGCCAGGCGCGGGCGACGCGGTACTCGTTCATGTAGCCGTAGCCACCGTGCAGCTGGACGCACTCGTCGAGCACGTCGCACTGCACCTCGGCGGCCCACCACTTGGCCTTGGCGGCGTCGACGGCGGTGAGCTTGCCGTCGGCGTGGGCGGCGATGCACTGGTCCACGAAGGCCTGGGTGACCTCGACCTTGGTGACCATCTCGGCGATCGTGAACTTGTTGTGCTGGAAGGTGCCGATGGGCGCGCCGAAGGCCTTGCGGTCCTTGGTGTACTGGATCGTCTCGGTCAGGATCTGCCGGGCGTTGGCGAGGTTGGCGACGGCGTTGCCGAGGCGCTCCTGCGGCAGGTGCTTCATCATCTCGATGAAGCCCATGCCCTCGGGGCCGAGCAGGTGGTCGTCGGTGACCCGAACGTTCTCGAAGAACAGCTCGGAGGTGTCGGACTCGACCTGGCCGACCTTGTCGAGCTTGTTGCCCTTGGTGAAGCCGGGCATGCCGGCCTCGAGGACGAACAGCGAGATGCCCTTGGCGCCCTTGGTGGGGTCGGTGCGCACCGCGACGACGGCGAGGTCGCACTGGTGGCCGTTGGTGATGAAGGTCTTGGAGCCGTTGATGACCCACTCGTCGCCGTCCCGGACCGCGGTGGACTTGAGGGAGGCGAGGTCGGAGCCACCGGACGGCTCGGTCATGCCGATGGCGAGGATCTTCGTGCCCGCGGCGACGTCGGGCAGCCAGCGCTGCTTCTGCTCCTCGGTGCCGAGGTGCACGATGTAGGGCGCGGTGATGTCGGCGTGGATCCCGAAGCACGAGGACGCGGCGGCGGTGAACCGGCCCACCTCCTCGGCGAAGACCGCGTTGAAGCGGTAGTCGTCGATGCCGGCGCCGCCGTGCTCCTCGGGGATGCACAGGCCGAAGAAGCCCTGCCGTCCGGCCTCCTCCCAGATGTCGCGCGGGATGACGTGCTCGCGGATCATCTCCTCCGCCCGGGGGACGAGGGCGCGCTCCACGAACTCGCGGACGGACTGACGGAAGGCCTCGTGGTCCTCGCCGTAGAGGGTGCGCTCCATGGCGTCTCCTTGGGTGGGCGGCTGCGGTGCCGGTCGTGCGGTTCGGGGGTACGGCGGTGAGGTTACTGCCGGGTAGCCATTGTTTCACGTCGACCTGATGTCCGCGCGGGAAGCGGGCGCGCCGTCCACCGTCCGGACCGCCGTCGGGGCGCCGTCCGCTCCGGCATACGGGCCGTGTCCTCCAGCCGGGCCACCCTCGGGACGACGACGCCCGAGCTCAGGCCACCGAGTCCGGGTGGTCCCCGTCCGGGTCGACGGTGTCCTTGACCGAGGGGGTCTCGGCGGTCTTGTGGTCGGCCGCGAGGAAGGCGTTGATCCAGCGGGCGTTCGGGTCGGCGTCCACCAGGATCGCCTTGAGCAGCAGGGTCATCGGCAGCGCGAGAATGGCACCCATCGGCCCCAGCACCGCCGCCCAGAACAGCAACGACACGAAGGCCAGCGTCGGGGTCACCCCGATCGCGTCGCCGGCGAACTTCGGCTGGATGATCGACTGCACGACGAAGTTGAGGACGCAGTAGGCGATCACGACGTACAGCGCGGTCATCGGCCCCTTGGCGAGCAGCGCCATGAGCGCCGGCGGGATCAGGCCGATGACGAAGCCGACGTTGGGGATGTAGTTGGTGAGGAAGCTCAGCACCGCCCAGACGGCCGCGAGCGGCACCCCGAGGTAGATCAGCGCCCCCCAGTTGAGGACGGCCACGATCAGCCCGAAGAAGCTCGACACCAGCCAGTACCGCCGCACCCCGCCGCCGAAGGCGTCCAGGGCCTCGACCACGCGCGGGTGGTGGCGCCGGGCGACGTCCATCCGGGCGCCCCAGCCGGCAGCGTCCATCATCAGGAAGAACAGCATCATCACGACGACGGCGAGCAGCCCGGTGATGGACTGCAGGCTGTTGAGCACCGTGGTGACGTAACCCATCACGCTCTGCGGGTCGACGCCCTGCAGCTGCTTCTCCAGCTTGTTCTGGTCCAGGCCGAGCTTGCTCAGCTCGCCCAGCGTCGTGTCGTAGTAGCTCTGGAACTTCGAGGCGTAGTGCGGGATCTCGTTGACGAGCGACACCGCCGCCCAACCCATCGCCCAGAAGAACAGGATGACCGCGGCGAAGACCACCAGGCCCATCACGACGGAGGCCAGCCACTCGGGCACGTTGCGCCGGGTGAGGGCGGACTTGAGGGGATAGGCCGCGATCATGAAGTTGAGGGCGAGGAAGGCCGGGGCGATCAACGACTGGTAGGCCGTCAGCCCCTGCAGCGCGATGAAGCCCGCCGCGCACCCCACCAGGATGACGAGCATCCGCGGCATCGCACCACGGCGACGCGGGGTGTCGTCGTCCTCGTCGAGCCGGCGGGCGACCCGCTCGGCACGCTCCAGGCTGGCCTGGTGGACCAGCTCGCGCGCCTCGGCGGGGGTCAGCCGGGTGGCACCGGCGCCCCCGACCGCCGCGGAGGGCGGGTCCGGCACGACGGTCTCGGTGGGGTCGGCGGGGCGGGCATCCATCGTCGGGAGGCCTTCCTGGGGTTCGGGGCGGGCGGTGCGTCCCTAGCGTGCCTCATCGGCGTCCTGCTCAGGGGCCTGCCACGGCGTCGATCCCGGACCGTGACCTCGCCGTCCGACCCGTCAGGTGTCACGGCTCAGGCGCCTCAGGCGTGGCCGCCCGTCTGTCGGCGCAGCACGAGCTGCTGCAGCAGCATCGTCGCAGTCCCGGCCACGACCATGCCCACCAGGTTGACGCCCAGCTGCGCGAGCGACCCGACGACCTCGCCACGGTCGAGGACCGCGAGCGCCAGCGCCAGGTTGCCGGCCGCCGGCACGGTCGTCACCGAGATGAAGACGCCGACCATGGTGTTGGACTTGTCCGCGGTCATGGCGAGCGTCCCGGCCGCCCCGGCGAGCAGGGCGACGACGAAGGACCACAGGTCGGGGCGATAGATGAACGCCGTCATCGGCCGCTCCCGGGTCACCATCTGCGCGTCGACCACGCCCAGCAGACGTCCGAGCAGCGCCACGACCGTGACGATCGCGATCGCCAGCAGGAAGCCGCGCACCAGGAGCCACAGCGCGCGCCGGACCAGCCGCAGGTCGCGCAGGGCGATCCCGGCGCACATCGCCCCCACCGGGCCGAAGTCCGGGCCGACGACCATCGCCCCGACCACGAGGATCGGGGAGTCGGTGATCACCGCGACCGAGGCCAGCGCGGTCGCGAGGGTGAGGAAGGTGAGGTAGCTCGCCGACGGCTCCACCATCGACTCGGCCTCGGCCCGCACCATCCGCCAGATCACCGAGTCGTCCGCGGCCCCGGCCGCCTCCCGCTCGATCCGCTCGGCCTCGGTGAACAGGGTGCCCGCCACGTCGGTGACCGACATGCCGCCACGGTCGCACAGCCCGGTGGCGGCGAGCTCGTCCAGCAGCCGGTCCGCGGACTCGCGCGCCACGTCGGCGCCGATCAGGTCGCCGCGGGGGCGCAGGCTGGCGTCGCGGGCGCGAGTGACGTTGGTGGTGTGCGGGTCACGCAGCAGGATGCCGGTGACCTCGTCGGCGAGGTCGGGCGGCGCGACGAGGCGCAGGTGGACGAGCATGCGTCCATGGTGGCCCATGGGCGGGCACGTCCTGAGCTGCGGACGCAGGTAGGCCGGGAGGACGAGCGCCGGGCGGACCCTCCGGTCAGACGGTGCGGACCACGCGGGCGGGGTTGCCCACCACGACCACGCCGGGCGGCACGTCCTTGGTCACCACGGCGCCCGCCCCGACCACGGACCCCCGGCCGACGGTGACGCCCGCCAGCACGAGCGCCCCGCCCCCGAGCCACACGTCGTCCTCGATCGTGATCGGCTCGGCGGCCTCCCAGCCCTCCCCGCGGGCGACGGGGTCGAGCGGGTGGGTGGCCGTGAGCAGCTGGACGCCGGGGCCGATCTGGACCCGCTCGCCGATCCGGACGGGCGCCACGTCGAGGGCGACCAGCCCGAAGTTCGCGAAGGTCCCGGCGCCCACGTGCAGGTTGTCGCCGTAGTCGACGTAGACCGGAGCCCGCAGGTGCGCGCCCTCGGCATACGTCCCGAGGAGCTCGGTGAGCACCTCCCGCCGCTCGGGCGAGTCGGACGGCAGCGCGTTGGCCCGCTCCACGAGCTCCGTGGCCCGGCGCAGCAGCCCGCCCAGCTCCTCGTCCACCCGATAGAGGTCGCCTGCGTCCCGACGCTCCCGCATCGTGCGACCGTCGTGCGGGTCGACGGCGGCGCCTGGCTCGGCGGAGGAGGTCCGCGGCTCGACAGGGTTAGTGGGCTGGGCATTCGTCACGGGCAGGAGACTATCCGCGAGACACTGAGGTGTGACGAACACGCGCGCCTGGGTGGTCTGGGGAGTCGGGGTCGCGGCCTACACCGCGGCGGTGCTGCAGCGAACCTCCTTGGGGGTCGCCGGGATCGACGCCGCCGCCCGCTTCCACGCCCCGGCGGGGATCATCGCGAGCTTCGTGGTGCTGCAGCTGCTCGTCTACTCCGGCCTGCAGGTGCCGGTGGGGGTCGCGCTCGACCGGTTGGGCACGCGGCGCATGGTGACGATCGGCGCCCTGCTGATGGCGGTGGGCCAGACGCTGATGGCGACGGCGCACGACGTGCCCACCGCGATGGCCGCTCGCGTGCTGGTCGGCGCCGGCGACGCGATGACCTTCGGGTCGGTGATCCGGCTGGTGCCCGCGTGGTTCCCCGCGGCGCGCGTCCCGCTGATCACCCAGCTCACCGGCCTGATGGGTCAGGCCGGGCAGGTGCTCGCCGCCGTCCCGCTCGCCGCGCTGCTGCACGGGCCGGGCTGGTCGACGGCCTTCGGCGCGGCCGCCGTCGCCGCGGCCCTGTCCTGCGTCCTCGCCGCCACCCTCCTCCAGGACCGCCCGGCCGGCGCGCCCGCCATCGCGCCGCACGAGCGGGAGCCCATCCAGCGGGAGGTCACCGCCGTGCTGCGCCACCCCGGCACCTGGCTGGGCATGTTCACGCACGGGGCGACGGGCTTCTGGTCGCTGTGCTTCGCGATGATGTGGGGCGTGCCCTATCTCGTGCAGGGCGAGGGACTCTCGCGCGAGACGGCCTCGGGGCTGCTCACCCTCCTCGTGGTCCTCGGCCTGGTGATCGGTCCGGTCCTCGGCCTGCTGACCCAGCGCCACCCCCTGCGCCGCAGCAACCTGGCGATCGGCATCGCCCTGGTCAACCTGCTGCCCTGGGTGGCGGTGCTGCTGTGGCCCGGGCGGGCACCGCTGTGGCTGCTCGTCGTCCTCGTCGTGGGTCTGGCCTCGGGCGGCCCGGGGTCGGGGATCGGCTTCGACTTCGCGCGCACCTTCACGCCCTCGCACCGCCTCGGCGCGGCCACCGGCGTGGTGATCATGGGGTCCTTCGTGGCCGGCCTCGTCTCGATCCTGACGATCGGTCTGGTCCTCGACCGTTCCGCCGGCGGACATCCCTACACGTTGCACGACTTCCGGCTCGCCATGGCCACCCAGGTGCCCATCGGCGTGGCCCTGCTCGCGGCGCTCTACGTCACCCGCTCCCGGGCCCGGCGCCGCTGGGCGCAGGACGAGGGCGTGGTGGTGCCGACCTGGAGCGAGGCGCTGTCGCGGGAGTTCGGGCCGCTGCTGGAGCGGCTGCGCCGACGCTGACCGGCACAGCCGGAGCCGCCCTCGCACGACCGGCGACCGGCGCGCTCAGGCGATCGGGACCCAGCGGTCCCGGACCCGCCGCGCCGCGCGGCCGTTGCGGCAGCGGGCGACCTGCGCGACGGCGTGCACGACCCGCGCCCGCACCATCCGCGCGTCGTGCTCCTCGTCGTCGCGTCCGCTCGCGTCCACCGTGAACCGCACCCAGATCCGCGGCATCCCGCCCACGACGTCCAGCCCGTCCGCCTCCACCACGTGGGTCGCCCGGACCGTGCGAACCGCGGTCTCCAGCACCTCCGGCGGCGCGTGCCCCGGCAGGACGTCGAGGATGTCGAGGGTGATCCGGTACGACGGCATACCAACCCTCAGAAGCCGTTGAGCTCGCGCAGGATCGCGGTCGCCCGCTCGTCCTGGGCCACCGCCCGGCCGTCGACGGCCGTCACCGGGGCGATCCCGCGGACCGACGACACCAGCCAGACGCCCTCGGCGGCCAGCAGCTCGTCGACGGCGCCGAGCCGCTCCTCGCAGCGCCACCCCGCGGCGGCCGTCGCCTGGGCGAAGACCTTGGCCCGGCTGATCGACGCCAGGATCCCGGTGGCCCCGGTCGGCGTGGTGGTGAGCACCCCGTCCCGCAGCCACAGCACCGCCGACGTCGGCCCTTCGAGCACGAATCCGTCGCTGCTGGTGAAGATCACGTCGTCCGCGCCGCGCCGGGACGCCTCGCGCTTGGCGGCGACGTTCACGGCATACGCGATGGTCTTGACCCCGCCGAGCAGCCACGGCGCGTCCGCGAAGGCATCGCTGGGCATCCCCCGCGACAGGGTGACCACGGTGATCCCGCCACGCTGGCGCCGGGTGGTCTCGTCGACCTCGGTGAGCGTCACGACGGCGAGGGGGCTGCCGGCGCGGTGCTCGTCGCCGCGGGTGAGCAGCAGCTTGAGGCCGATCTCGTCCCCGCCGGTCCACTCCTGCAGGGCGTCGCCGACCAGGCCGATCCAGTCGTCGTCGTCGGGACCGTCGATCCCGAGCGCGTCGGCCGAGCGCCGCAGCCGGTCGAGGTGCTCGTCGAGGTCGTGGACCAGCCAGCCCTCGCCGTCCCACTCGACGAGGGTCGCGTCGAAGCAGCCGTCGCCGCGGGTCAGCCCGAGGTCGTCGGCCCCGGCGACCGGATCGGTGGGGGCCACGACTCCGCGGCCGAGCACGGCCACGACCTGGTGCGCATCAGTCATGCCCAGACCGTATGCCGTGAGACCTGGGACACAAACCCGCCACCACGGAGCGGCGTCCCCACCACACCGCCCATCCCCACCCGCCGCGCCCACCACGTGCCCCTGCTGGCCGCGACACGCCGCCCGCACCCCACCAGCAGGGGAACGTGGCGGCGCGGACCTCGGCGACAGGCGGCGGCCATGACCTCCTCGCGGCTCGCCCTGCGCCCCGCCGACCCTGCCGGAGCACCAGCTGCGTCCCTGAGCGGGCGAGTCGGGTCAGGCGGGGAGGCGGCTGCGGATGCCCTCGACCAGCAGCTCCAGGCCGTAGTCGAACCGCTCGTCCGGGTCGTCAGGAACTCCCCCGGTCGCCGGCGCCACCCCGAAGGCCCGCATCTGCGCGTGCCCCTGCTCGTCCACGGTGTGCCCCATCACGAAGTGCAGCACGGTCGCGGCGGCCGCCCGGGCCGCCGGCGCCCGCAGCCCGGCCTGGTGGAGCACCGCGACGAGCCCGCGCGTCGGGTCCACCGACTCGGCCCGCATGGCCAGCACCGAGGCGACGAGCTCGGCCCCGTCCCGGTGGGCCGTGAGCACGCCGCGCAGCCCGTGCGCCCAGGCCCGCACCTGCTCGTCCCAGGCGGACGTCGCGTCCGGGGCGGGCACCGACCCGAGCCAGCTCTCCGCGATCGCGGCCAGCAGGGTCTGCTTGTTGGCGACGTGCCAGTAGAGCGCGGACGGCTGCACCTCGAGAGCGCCCGCGAGCTTGCGCATCGACAGGTCCGCGAAGCCGTAGGCGTCCAGGGTCGCCACGGCCACGGCGAGCACCTCGTCCCTCGTCAGCGGCACAGGCCCCCACCTCCCCCTCGCGTCGACGGACCGGACCCCCCTAGTTAACATGAACGCTGTTCATTGAACGCCGTTCATGTCGAGGGAGACCCCATGCCGACCCAGACCATCGACCTGCAGGACCTGGCCGCTCGCGGCCGCCGCGGCGAGTCGTGCTCGCGCGACGAGGCCCTCGCCGTCCTCGCCCTGCCGGACAGCGCGGTCCTCGACCTGGTCGCCACCGCGGGCAGCGTGCGCCGCGAGTTCTTCGGCAACCGCGTGAAGATGAACTACCTGGTCAACCTCAAGTCCGGCCTGTGCCCCGAGGACTGCTCCTACTGCTCGCAGGCCCGCGGCTCCGAGGCCGACGTGCTCAAGTACTCCTGGCTGAGCAAGGACAAGGCCGTCGAGGCGGCCACCGCCGGCATCCACGGCGGCGCCAAGCGGGTCTGCCTGGTGGCCAGCGGCCGCGGTCCCTCCGACCGGGACATCGACAAGGTGACCGGCATCGTCGAGGCGATCAAGGAGGCCGACCCCGAGATCGAGGTCTGCGCCTGCCTGGGCTTCCTCAAGGGCAACCAGGGCGACCGGCTCAAGGCCGCCGGCGTCGACGCCTACAACCACAACCTCAACACCGCCGAGTCCAAGTACGACGAGGTCTGCACCACCCACACCTACGCCGACCGGGTCGACACCGTCCGCAAGGCCCACCTGGCCGAGCTCTCCGCCTGCTCCGGCTTCATCGCGGGCATGGACGAGACCGACGAGGACCTCGTCGACCTGGCCTTCGCCCTGCGCGAGGTGGGGGCCGACTCCATCCCCGTCAACTTCCTGCTTCCCTTCGAGGGCACGCCCATGGCGGGCAAGGGCATGATCAGCCCGCAGCGCTGCCTCAAGATCCTGGCGATGATCCGGTTCGTCAACCCCGACACCGAGATCCGCATGGCCGCGGGCCGCGAGGTGCACCTGCGCTCGATGCAGCCGATGGGTCTGCACATCGCCAACTCGATCTTCCTGGGCGACTACCTCACCAGCGAGGGTGCGCCCGGCCGCGCGGACCTGGAGATGCTGCGCGACAACGGCTTCGTGCCCGAGGGCGCTCCCGACGACTGGGCGGACAGCCTGGACCAGGTCGACGTGGGTGCGTATGCCGAGCCGGCGCCTGCGGGCGGCTGCGGCTCGTCCGGCGACGGTTGCGGAGGGTGCGGCTCCGCAGGTGGCGGGTGCGGCGGCCACGGCGACACCCGCCCGCACGGGAAGGGTCACCCGCACGACGGCGACACCGCCGCCCCGGGGCGCGCGGCCTCCTCCACGGACGAGGAGGCGCAGAGCGGCTTCTCCGCCGTGGCGGCCTTCGACGGTCCGGTGGTCACCCCCCGCAAGCGCGGTGCCGGCACGGAGCTGCCCGCCAACGCCTGACCGGTCGGGGTGCGGTGGGGCTCAGCCTCACCGCGCCGCGCCCCCGGCTGCCGAGCACGGTGGCCGGTGCCAGGAAGCGGGACCACCGCCCTGCGACAACCGGTCGACGAACGACCAGGCGCGCAGTCGGCGGGATGTCGGGGCGTCGACGGGACCTCGACGCCGCCGGGTGCGACGGTGCCCTGTCCGCGAGACGACAGGCAGGTCACCGTGGTCCCGAGGCGACGACGAGGGCGGTCCGACCGGCGGCGCAGGAGCCGGTCAGACGACGGTGCGAGAGCCGGTCAGCCGGCGGTGCGGCGTAGCTCGACGACCTCGCAGGAGCGACCGCCCGGACCCGCTGGTGTGGGGCTGTGCCCCAAGCTGTCCAGGAGGGTCGCGGTCGCGAGGGCGATGTCCTCGACCGCCCGGGAGCACGCCTCCTCGTCACCCTGGCGCGGCTTGGCCCGCCCGGTGAGCCGGCGCACGTACTGCAGCGCCACGGCGCGAGCATCTGCGGTCGTGGCGCTCTGGTCGGTGCCGGGCACTGCTCGACCGATGCGGCGCATGCGTCGACGGTAGCGACGAGCCAGTCCCCGTCGAACGGCGATCCGAGACAGTGCAGCCATCCAGCCGAGCCCTGAGGCACGCAGCGTGACGACCGATCAGGACTGCGCCACCGCCGGGCGGGCCAGGAGCTCGTGCAGCTCGCCGAGCGCAGCACGCGACCTGTTCACCGTGTCGCGGGCGACCTCGCGGACCTCGGGGTCGGTGGAGGCCCGCTCGATCGTCGTCGCCAGGCGCGAGGCCCCCTCGGCGTGGGTGATCATCAGCTCCAGCCAGCGGCGGTCGAAGTCGGTGCCCCGGAGCCTGAGCAGCTCGGTGACGTCCTGCTCCGACATACGGCCGGGGACCGGCGCCTGCTCCCCCACCGGGACGACGCTCGCGCCACGCCGGCCCAGCAGCTCGCGCAGCCGCACCACCTGCGGGTGCTGGTCGTCCAGGAGCCGGCGAGCCAGCCACTGCACGTCGGGTGACGCGTCGTGCTCGCTCAGGGCGATCCGGGAGACGTCGTGGGTCTGGTTGCAGTGCGGGACCATCGCGGACAAGAAGGCCAGGTCGCGCTCCCGCTGCGTGGCGGGAGTCGGCCACGACGTGCGGGTGGCCGGCGGCGTCGGCGTCGGCTCGGCGGCGGACTCCAGCACCGGCTGGCGTGGGCCACCGCAGCCCGCGAGCGCCAGGGAGAGCGCCAGCGGGGCCAGGACTCGGGCGGGTCCGCCCAGGCGCGACGACGCAGCCATCACTCAGCCTTCACTCTCGGGGGACGACCCGGTGCGTGGGGCCTTGTGCGCGACGTACTGCACCCGCTGGCCCGTGACGATCTCCTCGGCCAGGGTGGCCAGGCGGATGTTGAGGTCCTGGCTGGTCTTGCGGAGGATCTCGAAGGCCTTCTGGTCGTCCACCCGGTGCGCCGCCATGAGCAGCCCGATGGCCTTGCCGATCTCACGGGACGTGCCCAGCGCGCGCTCGAGATGGGTGGTGGTGTCCTGCGCTCGCGCCCCCATGACGGCGACGGAGGCGAAGGAGGCGAGCACGGCCCCCTGATCGGCGGCGGCCTGGTCCATGGCGTGCGGGGTGTCGGAGAACAGGTCGAGCGAGCCGACCTTCTGCTCGTCCAGGAGGAGGCGGTAGCCGATCATGCCCCGCACCGGCGTCTCGGACAGCACCCGGGCCGCGAGCTCGGGCCAGGGAGTGCCGTCGGACAGGTCCGGGTCGTGCTGGAAGGCCTCGTCGAGGATGGCGTCGACGCACGGGCCCTGGGCCAGCGCCAGCTCCAGGTCGTCGACGGCGATGGCGACGTCATCGGTGGCCGCCGCGGTGTAGAACCGCCCCTTGGCGTCGACGAGCATCAGCGCCGCGTGGTCGCACCCGGCGACGAGGGAGACCGCTGCGGTGACGACAGCCTGGTAGATCGCCTGCGGAGCGGCCTGACCGTGGATCAAGGTGGCGAGCTCCGCGAAGACCGCGGCAGGCTCGGCCTTGACCGTGGTCATGCTGCACTCCCGCTCGTCGACAGATGGTGACGACATCCTAGTGCGCCGTCACCTGACGCCGCCGAGGCTACCCGGGCCCGGTGGAGGTGCTTCACCGGGCCCGGGACGCGATCAGGACGCGAGGGTCTCGATGGCCGCGCCGACGCGCGGGAGAGCAGCCTCGACGTGCTCCTTGGCCTTGGGGCGAACGCCGTTGTAGACCTTGGCGATCGCCGCGTGCTTGGGGTTGGCCGCACGCTTGTCCGAGACGGCCAGGAGCGCGTCCGCGGCCTGCGAGGAGTTGGCGGCCAGGTGCTCGCCGAAGGGCGTGGTGCCGCGGGTCGCCCACAGCGGCTGCAGAGCAGCGGCCGCGTCGGGCAGCATGGCGTCGACGGCCTTGCGGACGATGCCGTCGTTGATCTTCTTCACGGCGGAGTATGCCGTCTTGAGAACCGTGCCGCTGACGCCCTTCTTGTCGGCGATCTCCGCGTCGACGACACCGGTGAGGGTGTCGACCGCGGTGTCGCGGCGGGCAGGGTCGAGCAGGGTCTCGGGCAGGGATGTGGTCATGCGTGGCCTTCCAGTGATGGACATGAGCTGGCGCCCGGGACTGCAGAGGTCCCCCCTGGCGCCGTGCCCGCGTCGTGCGGGCAGGCCCCAACCTAGTGGTCCGTGGCGGCGCTCGCGACCTCCACCCCCCAGCGCACGAGCGGAGCACAGTGCGGCCAGTCCGCAACCGGGCTCCCCGGAGTGATCACGGCACCCACGGGACGGCCCGCGTCGTCGAGCCGCGCGTGCAGGATACCCACCAGCGCGTCGTCCTCCGGCTGCCTCAGCTCGATGCGCGCGATGCCCTCGCGGACGCCCCGCAGCCGGACGAGGTCGTCGAGGTGGGCGGCCCATCCGGGCACCTGGTCGATCCGCAGCCGCAGCTCGCGCCGCACCCGCGCGCGCAGCACCTCGTCGTGCAGCAGGTGCTCCAGGACGGCGAGACACACGGTGGTGGCAGGGGACTCGTGGTCGATGACGGTCCCGACGAGCCAGCGGGTGTCGAGCTCGGGCAGCGTGTCGTCGTCGGGCGACGCCTCCGGGCCGACGTCCGTCGCCGGCGCCGTCGCCCGGTCGTGCCGGGTCGCCCCGACGGGGCCCGGTTCAGGATCGGCAGGCTGGGAGCGGGCCGGGGCCTGCCCCCCGGAGGCGGCCGGGTGGGTCGGGGCGCGGCCCGAGGCCGCCGGGTGGGAGGGGGCCCGGCCCGAAGCCGCCGGGTGGGTCGGGGCGCGACCCGAGGCCGCCGGGTGGGTCGGGGCGCGACCCGAGGCCGCCGGATGCGGCGGCTGCCCGGAGTCCGGACGTGACGGGTCCGGCGGCGTGGACGCCGGCTGCGAGGTGCCGGCCACGACCCCGACGGGGACCTGGTCCATCTCGTGGAGCAGCGACGACAGCTCCAGCATCAGGTCCAGGGGGGTGCCCTGCGCGGCCACGGACGTCAGGTGCTCGACGACCGGGGGCAGGCCGTTCCCCGGCATACCGCCGCCCGGCAGCTCACGACCGACAGGGTGTCCTCGCCGAGAGCGCTCGAGAGCCCGCCGCTGCTCGCGGCGCCGACGCTCGTCGTCCTGTGGACCCATGCCTCAGACCGTAGCCGGGCCGCGCGCATCGCGCGCATCGAGGGGGTGACCTGTCACCACGGCGTCCACGAAGGACATCGCGCCACGCCGCACGACCCGCGCGCGCGGCAGCCCGAGGGCCGCGACCAGCTCGTCCTGGGTGCGGGGCGGGGCCAGCTCTCCGGCGCGTGCCAGGGCCTCCAGCAGCAGGTCGCTGCCGCTGCGGCCCAGGGTGAGGCTGGACAGATGGACGGTCCCGCCAGGGCGGACCCACCGGGTGAGCCGGCCCACGAGGTCCGCCGGCCGGTCGACGAGATGCAGCATGCCGAGGCAGGCCACGGTGTCCGCGCCCTGCCGGCGCAGCTCGAGCTCGTCGACGTCGGCGTGCAGCAGGACCACGTCCCCGCGGCGGGCGAGGCGCTCCTCGGCTCGCAGCAGCATCGACAGGGACCGGTCCACGAGCAGGAGGGGCCGCCGGGCCGCGGCATACAGGTCGGCGGTCGCGGTCAGCCCGCCGCACGCGAGGTCCACCATCGGGCCGGGCCGGGACCACAGGGCGGCCCGGGCGAAGGACCGCTGGTCGACCGGGTCCAGACCCCAGGCCGTGCGGAGGTAGCCACGGGAGACTCCGACGAGGTCGTAACCCTCCGCAGCCAGGTCGCGCGGGGTGTGCTGCGCAGACAGGCCGGGCGTGGTCGACCAGACCCGGCCCACGACCCGGTGCGGCGGGGTGCGGAGCAGGTCGGCTGCCCAGGTCGGCAGCGGCGGCTGCGTGGTCGGGGCCAACGGTGAGGCTGGATGTGTCACGAGGGCTCCTGGGACCGGGCTCGCTGCGTAGGCCGGGAAGACCGCCGCTGTCCCCGCCAGTCGGGCAGGGCCTCACGCACGAGCGGCACGAGGGCGGCGGCCGGTGGGGCACCGGGCCATCGCTCCCGCTCGCGTCGGCGGACCCCGACGGCGAGGAGCACGAGCACCTGCTCGACGCCTGCCAGGATCGTACCCCGCAGCATCCACTGTCCCGTCTCGGCCGGATCCACCATCATCAGCTCGGTGAGCACGGCCCGGGTCTCGCCCAGGGTCTCCAGTGCCTGCTCCAGCTGCCGCTCGACCTCGTCGACGTCTCCGCGCGCCTCGGCCGCCACCAGGTCGCCGAAGGTCCGCAGGCACTCGGCCACGTCGGAGAGCACCACACTGAAGGCCACCCGGACGTCCTCGCCGTAGCCGTCGTCGCGGGTGAACCCCTCCGGCGCGGCCTCCACCATGAGGAGCAGCAGGTTGCGCAGCCCGGTCTGGCACTGCTCCAGCCGGTCCAGGCCGGAGCGCAGCGGCGGCTCCAGGCTGCGGGATCCGAGGGCACGGGCGTTGAGCTTGCGCGCGTCCCGGACGGTCTCGACCAGGTTGCTCGCCCGCGCGATGGACCCGCTCACCCGGCGCACCGAGTCCAGCCAGCGCTCCACGTCCGCGCGCAGGACGGGCGCCAGGGCCAGGCCCTCCGCCATCCGGTCCAGGCCGTCGGCCAGCTCCACCGCCACCCAGCGCACCGACGAGATGGCGGCGCGGGTCGGGATCTGCGGCGGGAAGGCCAGGTTGATGCCTACCCCGACGCCGGCCCCGATCAGGGTGGTGATCAGCCGGGTCGCCACCGCGATCTCCTGCCCGCCCGCGGACAGGATGAGCATCGCGGAGATCGGCGTCTCCAACGCCTGGTCGCCGAGCCGGAAGACCTTGGCTAGCAGCAGCGAGGTCGCGATGGCCAGGCCGAGCGACCACCAGGTCAGCCCCACCTGGCTGGAGATGAGCACCGCGACGAGGACGCCCGTGACGACGGCGCCGACCCGCACCATCCCCATCCGGATCGTGGACAGGGTCGACGCCTGGCAGACCAGGAGCGCGGTGAGTGCCCCGGTGAGGTCCACCGTGCCGTCGGTGAGCAGCACGGTCAGCACGTAGCCGAGCACCCCGGCCACCGTCAGCCGGCCGGTGTGCATCGCCGTGGGACGCAGCCGCCGAGGCAGGGCGGCCCAGGTCCTAGGACCACCGGGCCAGACCCGCCGCAGGAGACGCCGCACCCCGCTGCCCGGACCGAGGTCGGGCATGCGGGGTGCGGTCATGCCACCAGGCTGGCATGGATGACGGCCGTGCGGCAGCGACAGGCCCGGGACGCGACTCGTGTCGTGCGTCCCGTCGCGGGTCAGAGCGCGGAGATCTCCGCGACGATCTTGTCCAGGCGGTCCTGCGGGATCTTGCCCGAGGCCATCTTCATGGCCTTCTCGGCCTTCATGCCCTTGGCCATGCCGATCATCGGGTGGGAGGTGAGGCCGGGGGCGTGCTTGTCGAAGATCGCCACGGCCTCGGGGTCCTGGAGCAGCTCACCGATCTTGGTGGTCTGCAGGTCGTACTTGCCCATGAGGGCCTCCTCGTCGAGTAGGTCGTCCGGCCACCAGTGTGAGGCCACCGGCGCGCGCCCCGGAACACCGCTGACGGGCATCGTGAGGCAAAGCACACGGGCACGACCCCGCCGGACGCGACACAATGACCGCACACCGCCGCCCGCACCCCGGAGGACGTCGTGAACGACCTGCTCATCGGCTACGTCGAGTCCCGCACCGTCGACGCCACGCTCACCACCGCCGAGGGGGTGCCGACGCTCACCATGGTCCACGAGCTGCCGGTCGGCCCCGAGGACGCCTGGGAGCTCCTCGTCGACCCCGCCCTCAGCGCCACCTGGTCCCCGGTGGTCGGCGACCGCCGCCTGGACGCCGCCGGGCCGGCCACGAGCCGCGAGCGCCCCGACGAGGAGCCCGTCGACGCCGAGGTGCTCACCGCCGAGCCGCCCCGCGAGCTCGTCCACCGCTGGGGCGGCGACGTCCTGCGCTGGAGCATCACCTCCCGCGAGCACGGCTCGCGGATCACCCTGCGCCAGGAGCTCGCCGACCCGACCCGGGCCAGCTCGCTCGCCGCCGGGTGGCACCTGTGCCTCGCCGGGCTCGAGGCGCGGGCCGCGGGTCACGACGTGAGCCGGCCCGTCGGGCAGGAGGCCGCGCGCCACTACGGATGGGCGCAGCTGCGCGACGGGTACGACGTGGTCTTCGCCAACCAGCACCGGTGACCACCGGGACGCGGGACCACCCCTGCGAGCTCCCGCGCAGCGAGTCGCTCAGAGCCGGAAGTCCTGCTCGATCCGGGTGAGCCGGAGCCGCGCCGTCGCCAGGTCGGAGCGCTGCCTGTCGAGCACCAGGTAGAGGAACAGCCCCCGCCCCTCACGGCTCGAGATCGGCCGGATGAGGTGGTACTGCCGGCCGAGGGTGATCAGGATGTCCTCGATCTGGTCGTCCAGCCCCAGGTCCTCCAGGGTGCGGTTCTTGGCCTGCACCACCGAGCTGTTGCCGGCCGCCGCGACCTCCAGGTTGACGCAGTCCCCGGAGCCGGCCGTGGCGAGCGCCATACCGCTGCTCTGGTCCACCAGCGCCGCACCGAGGGCACCCTCGATGCCCAGACAGTCCTGCATCGTCCGCTCGACGTCCGCCATCGGTCCCCCTCCTGCTCCCGGCCCTGCACCCTGCGTCCCGCACCCTACCCACCGGGCCACCTCGATGGGCGGTGACCGATCAGGGAAAGGTCACGATGCGCCCGAGAGGGTGCCGGTGGCCCTACATTGGTCGATCGTGACAGCGACCAAGCAGCGCTCCCGCTTCCTGAGGTGGTTCCTCGACGCCGAGGAGGCCGATCCGGGCGGGTTCTACGAGCGCGAGGCCGAGGCCAAGCAGCACGACGACGTCCAGGCCTGGTGGAAGGTCATGTGCCTGACCGGCGTCGACTACTTCTCCACGCTCGGCTACCAACCCGGCATCGCGGCCCTCGCCGCCGGGTCGCTGGCCCCCATCGCCACCCTGGTCCTGGTGCTCATCACGCTCTTCGGCGCCCTGCCGATGTATCGCCGGGTGGCGGTCGAGAGCCCGCACGGCGACGGCTCGCTGTCCATGCTGCAGAAGCTGCTGTCCTACTGGCCGAGCAAGCTGCTGGTGCTCACCCTGCTCGGCTTCGTGGCCACCGGGTTCATCATCACGATCACCCTGTCCGCCGAGCTCATGCCCATGGTCAGCGGGGACTGGTGGGAGACCTTCACCTGGCGTGGGGGCTACCCGATCCCGGCCGACGAGAAGGCCCGCCTCGAGGCCTATGCCGCCAAGGCCCAGGAACACGGCTACACGCTGCGGTTCTACGGCACCCCGGACCTCGACGACCCGGCCACGGCCGCCAAGCGCCGCAACGTCTGGAACGCCGAGAAGGCTGCCGGCGTGCACTGGCTCAACTCCGACAACCTCGCCGTGCTGGAGAGCTACCTGCGCGGGCGCTGACCGACGAGGCGGGCACGGCCGGGAATCTCGGTCGTGCCCGCCTCGTTGCGCCGGGTAGACTCACGGGTCTGGCCGGGTCCGCCCGGCGCTGCTTGACAAGTCCACAGCGTGACGTGCCCGTCCCATGGGGTGATCGGTTTCGACGTCGGTCGATCTGCCAGGGGAAGCGGGCCGAGGATGCTGAGGTCTCGTTAACGCCCTCAGCAAACCAATAGGTGCCAATTCCAGCGCATCTCGGACTTCGCCCTCGCCGCCGGAGCGAGCCCGAAGTCCTCGACCGAGGCCCAGTCCTCCTCCTCGTGCTCGGCATCAACTAGTCTTGCTGCGCGCCGGCGTCGGGACGGCGCGCGGGACTCCTTCTCGACTGGGCCTGTCAGGGGACGTGTGCGCGCGAGCCCTGGGGCCGAGAAATCCTCAGCGCACTGCGCCCGGAGAAGCCCTGGTGCGTCGTCGGCGGACGCGGGTTCGATTCCCGCCACCTCCACCACCAGAAGTCAGGCACGTCACGCCGTGGACCGTCAGGGGTGACGAGGGCCCCACCCGCTCGCCGGGGTGGGCCCTCGTCATCCCTGCCGCTCGTCCTCAGTGGTGGTCGGCGGCCCGGATCGACCGTCCCGGGCCGGGAGCTCACAGGCCGGGGATGTCGGTGGGGGAGGTGCCCGTCTGGCCCTGCTGGGCCTGGTGCGTGGCGAGCTGCTCGGCATACTCGCGCTTGACGGTCTCCATGTCGAGCGCCTTGAGCATCGGAGATCAGGTCCTCCAGCGCGGCCGGCAGGGCGCCGGTCTGCATGACCAGCGGCACACCCTCGCGGAAGGCCATGATCGTGGGAATCGAGGTGATCTGCATCGACGCCAGACCTGCTCGGCCTCGGTGTCGATCTCGCCGTAGACCACGTCCTTGTGCGTGTCCCACGCAGCCTCGAAGACCGGGGCGAACTGGCGGCACGGCCCCGGCAGGCGGCCCAGAAGTCGAAGAGGACGATGTCGTTGTCCTGGATGGTCGACTCGAAGGTCGCCTCGGTGATCTTGCGGGCGGTCATGCCCTGGCCAACGAGCCGGGCGCCTGGGGGATCCCGCGGCTGGCCGGGGTTCTCGATGGGGACGACGATGGGGCGCAACAACCGCTTGTCCTGCTGGATCGACGTGTCGGAGGTCTTCCGCGCAATGCCTCGGGTCGCAGGGCAGGGTGCGAAGACCGAGCCCGGCTCGACGGTGCTCGTTCGGCTCCACGGCGATCGCCCCCCTGGGGCCGGGCTCACCAGCCCCTCATGGCCGCCGCCCACGGCCGCCCACGAAGCCAGACGCCGGCGGATCCCTCGACCGGCCCCTACCGGTTCGGAGCTGGAGCCTGAGGCTCGTCTTCATCGTCGCCCTCGCCAGGTGGCTGAAGCGTGCCTGCCTCTGCGAACAGGGACTCGTCATGAAGCACATCAATCGATCCGGCGTGCCCAAGAAGGCCCG
>NZ_JAKZHU010000004.1 GCF_022568795.1 Arsenicicoccus dermatophilus
CGGGCCACCGGCCGCTGCGCCATCAGGTCGGCGTCGGTGAAGCCGTTGCGCTCCTTGAGGTCCGCGCCCACGCAGAAGGCCTTGGGGTGGGTCGACGTCACCACGACCGCGCGCACCTCCCCGCGGAGCGCCAGGTCGGCGAGCGCCCGGGTGGCCGCGCCCAGGTCGCGGGCCATGGCCGTGGAGACGGCGTTCATCGCCTCGGGCCGGTCGAGGGCGAGCTCGGCGACGTGGCCCTCCTGCCCGTGGCGGGCGATGGTGACGTTGTCGAAGGTCGGCGTGGTCATCGGCGAGGCTCCTGTCGGGCGCGCCTGCCTGCGCGGGGCCGCGCGGGGCGGTCGGCGCGGTGGAGCGCGGTGCCGTCACCACCGAGCGTGACGACCTCGGCGAGCCGCAGCGCGTCCAGGGTCGAGGCCGGCACCGCCCGCTGCAGCAGGGAGGGGTCACCACCCCGACGCCGCGCAGGGTGCGGGTGCGTTGCCGTGCGGTCCGCAGCTCGGGCACGCGACGCTCTACCAGGCACGGCGACCTGGTCGCCGAGGACCTTGCCGCACGTCACCATCTCCGCGGTGAGCCGGGCGGCGCGGTTGACGGTGTCGCCGAAGACCGCCGACCGGCAGACGAGCTTGCCGTGGGCGAGGCCGACGCGCACCGGCGGGAGCAGCTCGTCGTGGCGGATCTCGTCGACGAGGTCGACGGCAGCCGGGCGCCGTCGACGGGGTCCTTGGTGACGAAGAGCACCTCGTCGCCGACGGTCTTGATGACCCGACCGGCACGCTCGAGCAGGTCGTCGGAGCACAGGGCCTCGAAGCGTTCACCGACCTGGGCACCTTCGCTCGGACCGGACCTGCGCACGCTCTACGTCACCACCTCGGCGAACCTCCCCGCAGGCGATGACCCCCAGGCGGGAAGCCTGTTCGCCGTCGTCGGCGACCATCCGGGCCGTGGCGGCGGCCAGGTGTCGCCGCCAGGCGTAGACGAGGAGCGGCTCGAGGGCGTCGGCGAGCTCCTGGCGACCTTCTCCGCCGCGGCGATCTGGCGGTGGCCTCGTCGGGCTCGGCCTGGTCGTGGGGTGGCCCTCGTCGGCCACGAGCTGCGCGCGGCGCAGCCTTCCACGAGTCGCTCGCCGCGCACGTCACCGAGATCGCCGTCCTCATCGCCCTGATGGGCGTCGGCACTGGCGATCGAGCCCCTGATGTGGCGGTCCTGGCGGACCTGGGGCAAGTCCCAGCGCGGCTGCTGCTGATCGATCTGCCCGCTGCGCACCAGGGTGGCGCTGCTGGCCGATGGCGTCGAGGTCGTAGCGCGAGAACACGGTGTCGTCCTGCGGGCCTGCGGGGAAGCCCAGGGCCTTCCTGGCCTCGGCGGTGCGCACCGAGACGCCGACGGTCAGGAGGGCGAACCCGACGGCGGTCGCGGTCCAGGGGCCCGCCGAGGAGGCCGGGCTCGGGACGCGCTCTCCAGGCGCGGGTACGCGATCGGGCCTGGGCCACCAAGGGGCCGGGGTCGGCCTGTGGCCTCACTGGCTGGCTGCCTCCTCCCGGCCACGCAGACGTTCGCCAGGTCGGCCAGCCAGATCGCCGGGGACGCGTCCGAGGGCATCCGCCAGTCACCGCGCGGCGAGAGCGACCCGCCCGCGACGACCTTGGGGCCGTTGGGCAGCGCCGAGCGCTTGAACTGCTGGGTGACGAAGCCTTCGGCAAGCTGGTGTTCCGCGCCCACTGGGACAGCCTGCGCCTCGCGGACGTGGGCGAGCCGCTCCTCGGCATCGCGCTGATCTGCACGACGTACGGGCTGACCGAGCTCGCCCACGGCTACGGCTTCCTCGCGGTCTTCGTGTGCGCGCTGGCGCTGCGGGCGGCGGAGCGCGGCCACGAGTACCACGGACGCCTGCACCTGGCCATCGAGCACCTGGAGGCCATCCTCACCCTGCTCATCCTGATGCTGCTCGGGGTCTCCCTCAGCTCCGGGCAGCTCGCCGGCCTCACCTGGCCGGGCGTGATCGTCGCCGCCGCGCTGGTCTTCGTGGTCCGCCCGCTCGCCGGCTGGCTCTCCCTGTGGCGCACCAGCACCCTGGACTCACGCGAACGCTGGACGACCGCAGTCTTCGGCGTCCGCGGGATCGGCACGATCTACTACCTCGGGTTCGCGACCAGCGAGCACACCTGGGACGACGAGCGGACGCTGTGGGCGACCGCGACCTTCGCGATCCTGCTGTCGGTCGTGGTGCACGGTATGGCGGCGACCCCGGTCATGCATCACCTGGAGGAGCGGCGCGAGCGGATGCGGGCCCGGTGGGAGGCGCGTTCCGGTCGCCGCAAGGAGCGGGGCGGGCAGCGTCGGGCGCAGGCGCAGCAGCGCGCCGAGCGCTGACCCCGCCCGCGCCTCGCCCGCCCGCGCCCCGGTCACCCGCTCGTCGGGCGCTCGCCGCCCGGTCACCTGCTCGCCCCCACTCCCGTGCGTTCTCGGGCCAGGCTGGCCCCGTTGAGTACGTTTTGACGCCTCTTTGATCGTGCCACGGGGCCAGCCTGGCCCCGTGGGGGCGGGCGTCGGCCGTGGCACCGGTGCCGGGGCGGGCTCGGCCCCAGGCCTCGTGGCCCCAGTCGGTCATGGCGCGCCCGGACGCCCGCCTGGCAGCGCGATAGCGCGGAAGGGAGGTGACCAGCGTGGCCGGCGACCGGTCGAGCAGGACGCGTGCCTGCGGGTAGCCGGTGACGCGGTGGTAGTCGTTACAGGCCCCAGATCGAGCAGACGAAGCCGTTGACGACGTGGGCGACCTTGTCGGCCGCGGGCGAGGGGTACTCCTCGAAGAAGGTCTCGGCCCTCCCGTCCGCCGCGCGCTCGTGCGCCACGAACCAGTGCTCGCGAAGGCCGCCGGGGTGATCTGCCGGTGGTGGCGATAGCTGCGAAAGGTGCTGTCCAGCAAGGCCCGCCACTGCTGCCCGCCCGTGGTCTCCCACAGGGTGGCCAGCACCGACAGGGTCATCCGGGTCATCCCGGAGACCCGGCCGCGGAGGTCGAGCCCGAGCTCACCGCCCTCGTGGTCGCCGCGGTGCACCCACCAGGTGGCGCCCGTCGCGTGGTCGGCCTGGGTCAGTGCGGCGGCGTGGTCCAGGGTCCGCAGGATCCGGTCGAGCCGCCGGGGGTCGCGGTCGAGGCGGTAGGACCAGAGCTGCGGCAGGAGATACCAGGTGGTGGTCGTCAGCCGGTGATCCGGCAGCGCACGGTCCCGCCCTGGAGCACGAGTCCGTCGACCGAGCCGACGGGCGCGAGATCGAGGTCGAGCGGACAGGGACGGGTGTATGTCGTGAAGAACGGCGACCACGGGCCCAGGTCGTACCCATGCCTCGTGGTCCGCCACACGGTCGCCGGAGGGTTCCAGGCCAGCCGACCCGGACCCGCCAGGTCGCCGGACGGATGCTCGCGGCCGATGTCCGTCGGCAGTGGCAGGCCGAGGCCGGCGCTGAGCACGCTGCGCCGCGTGGGCGTCGACGACGCCGTCCCTGCGGTCGTGCATCCTCCCGGCAACGCCATCTGCCGAGAGACTACGTTCAGTGATCACTGCAGGTGAAGACGTGGTAGCTCGTGATCTCAGGGCGCTCGCCGCGCCTCGCCCCGCACCACGGGGAGAGGCGCGGCACTCACCGTGCGGCGCGCACCGGCGCGCACCGGTCCGAGCACGGGTGCCGGCCCGGCGCGCGACCGGTCAGCAGCGGGGCGTCCCGGAGTCCTTCCGTGGCTCCTGCTCTCGCGCCACCCCGCCGATCGTCGGCCGGAAGTCGCTCCCGAGCTGGGTGACCGCGAGCCGCCCCACGAGCTGCTGCCGGGTGGTGGTGCGCTCGGCCCGCCCGGTGGACAGGAAGGCGATCGCCCAGTGCAGCAGCGTCGTCACCCGGTGCTTGAAGCCGACGATGTTGATCAGGTGGACGACGAGCCACGCCAGCCACGCGGGCAGCCCGGTCAGCTTGAGCGGCCCGATGCTCGCGATGGCCCCGAACTTGCTGATCACGGCCATGGACCCGCGGTCCTGGTAGCGGAACGGCGACCGGTCCCGCTCCCCGCGGACCTCTGAGGCGATGACCTGCGCCGCGTGCCGTCCGCCCTGGATCGCCACCTGGGCCACCCCCGGGAGCTCGTCCAGCGCCATCATGTCGCCCACCACGAAGATCTCGGGGTGGTCGGGCAGCGTCAGGTCCGGGGCGACGTGCACCCGCCCCGCGCGGTCGACCTCCGCCCCGGTCTGCTCGCCCAGCTGGCGCCCGAGCGGGCTGGCCTGCACGCCGGCCGCCCATACCTTGCACCCGGCCTCGATCCGCTGCGTCGACCCGTCCCGGTGCCTGACCGTCACCGAGTCCTCGTCGACGTCGGTGACGAGCGCGTCGAGGACGACGTCCACGCCGATCCGCTCCAGCTCGCGCCGGGCCTTGCCGGACAGGCGCTCGCCGAAGGACCCGAGCACCGCCGACGCCCCGTCGAGCAGGATGACCCGGGCCTGCGCCGGGTCGATCCGCCGGAAGTCGTCCTTGAGCGTGTGGACGGCGAGATCCCTGATCTGACCGGCCATCTCGACGCCGGTGGGACCGGCCCCGATGACCACGAAGGTCTGCAGGCGCTCGCGCTCGGCCGGGTCGTCGGTGAGCTCGGCGACCTCGAAGGAGCCGAAGATCCGGGCGCGCAGCTCCAGGGCGTCGTCGATGGTCTTCATCCCCGGGGCGTAGGTCGCGAAGTGGTCGTTGCCGAAGTACGACTGGCCGGCGCCTGCGGCGACGAGGAGGTAGTCGTAGCGGTGGGTCGTGGTGTGTCCCAACGCCTCCGCGGTGACGGTGCGGGCGGCCACGTCGATCGCGGTGACCTCGCTCATCAGGACGGTCACGTTGTCCTGGCCGCGCAGCACCTCGCGGGTGCTGGGGGCGATCTCGCCGGGGCTGAGGATGCCGGTCGCGACCTGGTAGAGCAGCGGCTGGAAGAGGTGGTAGACGGTCTTGCCGATGAGGGTGACGTCGACGTCGACATCCTCGAGAGCCTGGGCCGCGAAGAGCCCTCCGAAGCCGGACCCGATGATCACCACGTGCGGACGAGTGTGAGCCATGCCACTGAGGCTACGCTTACCTCGGCGGGCTTGTGCGAGTTGTCACAAGCCCTGTCCGAGGCCGGCAGCAGCGCGGCGGGCGACCCCGCGAGAGGGGTCGCCCGCCGCGGATCGACATACGCCTCACATGCGCTCGGGCGTCTCCACCCCGAGCAGGTCCAGGCCCTGCACGAGGGTGCGTAGCGTCAGTGCGCACAGGGTGAGCCGCGACTGCTTCGTCTCCTCCTGGTCGGCCTTGAGCACCGGGCACTGCTCGTAGAACGACGAGAAGGTCTGGGCCAGCTCGAACAGGTAGGTGCACAGCCGGTGCGGCTCGTAGACCGCGCCCACCTGGGCCACGACCCCGCCGAAGTCGAGCAGCTTGAGCGCGAGCTCGCGCTCGGCGGGCTCGGTGAGCCGGATCGGCGCGTCCTGCTCGGCGGGGTCGGTCATCAGCGTGCGGAAGATCGACCGGATCCGGGCGGTGGCGTACTGCAGGTAGGGGCCGGTGTTGCCGGTGAGGGCGAGCATCCGGTCCAGGTCGAAGACGTAGTCCGAGTCGTGCGCCACGGACAGGTCGGCATACTTCACACCACCGATCCCGACCTGGCGGGCGATCCGGGCCCGCTCGTCCTCGGGCAGCTCGGGCCGGGCCTGGTCGATGTAGGCCCGCGCGTGCTGCACCGCCTCGTCCAGCAGGTACATCAGCCGCAGCGGGGCGCCCGACCGGGTCTTGAGGATCTTGCGGTCCTCGCCGAGCACCGAGCCGATCTTGACGTGCTCGACCTCGACCTGCTCCGGCAGGTAGCCCGCCCGCCGCGCGGTCTCGTAGACCATCTGCAGGTGCAGCGACTGGGTGACCCCGATGACGTAGAGGATGCGGTCGGCGTGCAGGTCCTCGACCCGGTGCTTGACGGTCGCGACGTCGGTGGTGCCGTAGCCGTAGCCACCGTCGGACTTGCGGATGAACAGCGGCACCGGCTTGTCCTCGCGACCGGTGAAGCCGGGCAGGAAGACCACCAGCGCACCGTCGTCCTCGGTCGCGATCCCCTTGGCCTGCAGGTCTGCGCAGATTCCTGGCAGGGCGTCGTTGTAGGCCGACTCCCCGGCCAGGTCGGCGTCGGTCAGCGTCACGCCGAGGGTGGAGTAGACGCGGTTGAAGTAGCTCTTGGACAGGTCGTAGAGCTTGCCCCACAGTCGCAGCGTCTCCGGGTCGCCGGCCTGCAGCCTGACCACGCGGGCCCGGGCGCGGACCGCGAAGTCCTCGTTGTCGTCGAACTTCACGCGCGCGGCCTGGTAGAACGCGTTGGGGTCGGTCTCGACCACGTGGGCCTCGGGGGAGTCCTCGCCGACCTCGAGCAGGTGCTCGACGAGCATCCCGAAGGGCGTGCCCCAGTCGCCGACGTGGTTCTGCCGGATCACCTGGTGGCCGAGGTGCTCCAGGGTGCGGGCGAGGGAGTCGCCGATGATCGTCGTGCGCAGGTGCCCGACGTGCATCTCCTTGGCGACGTTGGGCGCGGAGTAGTCGATCGGGATGATCTCCCGCTCCTGGGTGGCCACCCCGAGCCGCGGGTCGGCCTGCGCGGCCTGGGCCTGCTCGGCGATCCAGGAGTCGGCGAAGGTGATGTTGACGAAGCCGGGTCCGGCGACCTCGGCCGAGGCGACCGGTCCGTCGGTGGCGAGGTGGTCGACGATCGCCTGGGCGACATCGCGGGGCTTCTGGCCGAGCCGCTTGGCCAGGGCCATGGCGGCGTTGACCTGGACGTCGGCGAACTGGCTGGGTCGCAGCACCGGATCGGCCCCACGGACGTCCTCGCCGAAGGCGGCGACGAGGGCGGACTGGACAGCCGGGGTGAGGGCTTCGATCGGGGCAACCATAACCACAGGTTAGTGCTCACCATGCCCTGGGCACGAACACGTTCCACGTCCGCGGATCCTCGTCGCGGCCAGCGGTGCTGCAGGCGCCGACCGCTCGCTTAGGCCCCCCTAACTTAGGGTGTGCTAACTTCGCCCCCGTGATCGCCCCCTACCGCCTGCACGACGTCGAGGTGAGCGCTGTCCGAGAGGTCTCGCCGCACCTGCGACGCGTGACCGTCACCGGAGCCCTGCTCGACCGGGTCGCGCCGCGCACCCTGGACCGCCGGATCAAGCTGGTCCTGCCCCGCCGAGCAGGTGACGACCTGAGGGACCTGCCCCGCGGCTGCGACTGGTGGGCGGGGTGGCGGGCCATGACCGACCCGCCGCCCGTGCGGACCTACACCGTCCGTCAGGTGCGTCCGCAGCGACGCGAGGTCGACGTCGAGATGGTGCTGCACGACGGGGCCGGCCCGGCCGGGTCCTGGGCCGCCACCGCCGCGCCGGGGGACCGTCTGGCCGTCGCCCTGCCTCAGGCGCACCACCCGGACGCCCACGACGTCGGGATCGCCTGGCGCCCCGGCACGGCCACCGAGATCCTCCTCGCGGGCGACGAGACGGCGCTGCCCGCGATCGCCAATATCGTGGCGGAGCTCCCGGAGAGCACGACGGGCCAGGTGTATGTCGAGGTGCCCACCTCGGCGGACCGTCCGGGGCTGCGTGCCCCGGCGGGGGTGACCGTGCACGAGGTCGCCCGCGACGGTCGTCCCCACGGCACCGCCCTGCTGACGGCCGTCCGGGACACCGGGCAGCCCGCGCCCCCGCCGCAGCCGGGTCCCCGCCGCCGCAGCAGGCTCGACCCGCCGGTCCCGCCCGGGCCCGACGAGCTGCTGTGGGAGGAGCCGGAGCCGGGCCCCGGCAGCCACTACGCGTGGCTGGCGGGGGAGAGCTCGGTCGTCCGGGAGCTACGGACCCACCTGCTGGGCGAGCGCGGGTGGCCCCGGCAGCGGGTGGCCTTCATGGGCTACTGGCGTCGCGGTCGCGTCCATCCGTGAGCGGTCCCGCCCACCCGCATCCGTGAGCACATCCCTGCGTCTTCTCGACCCATCATGTCCACCCCATCCCGCTCAGAAGGAACCATGAACCCTCTCTCCACCCCCCTGCCGCGCCGGGCGCTGCTCGGCGCGGCCGTCGTGGCCCTCGCCTCCGCCTGCTCGTCGGGCCCGGGCCCGACGAGCACCTCCTCCGGCGCGGCCGGTGCCGCTCGCACCGCCACCGGCTCCTCCGGCGCCTTCCCCGTGCAGGTCAAGCACGCCCTGGGCACCACCACCATCCCGGCCGCGCCCCGGCGCGTCGTCACCCTCGGCCAGGGCGCCGCAGAGACCGCCATCGCGCTCGGCACCGTCCCCGTGGGCACCGAGACCTTCGCCTGGGGCGCCGACAAGGACGGGCACCTGCCGTGGGTGCGGGAGGCGGTGACCAAGGCAGGGCAGCCCCTGCCCACGACCTTCCCCGGGGGCGAGCAGGTGGCGGTCGAGAAGATCGCCGAGCTCAAGCCGGACCTGATCCTGGCTCCCTGGTCCGGGGTGACCAAGGAGCAGTACGCCGAGCTGTCCGAGATCGCTCCGACCGTGGCCTACGACAAGGCTCCCTGGGCCACGACCTGGGACGGCGAGATCCGGGTGGTCGCCAAGGCCCTCGGCAAGCCCGCGGAGGGCGAGCAGCAGATCCGCGCCATCGAGGCGCGGTTCGCCGAGGCGGTCGCCGCCCACCCGCAGTTCCGCGGCAAGACCTTCTCCTACGTCTACACGACCGGCCCCGGCACGCTCGGGGTCTACCTCCCCACCGAGCAGCGGGTCGCCATGATCGCCAAGCTCGGTCTGACCCCCGACCCGGCGATCGCGTCGTTCGCGCCCGCGGACGGCAGCGACCACGCCCTCATCGGCCTGGAGAACGCCGACCGGCTCAAGGGCTCCGACCTGATCTTCACGTGGTACCTCGACGAGGCCTCCAAGAAGCAGGTCCTGGCCCAGCCCCTGTATGCCGGCATACCGGCCGTGCGTCGCGACACCGTCGTCACCTCCGGGGACCGACAGCTGGTGACCGCCATGTCGATGATCAACCCGCTGACCGTCCCGTGGGCCCTGCCGCGGCTCACCCCGCTGATCGACGCGCAGGTCGCCCGGCTCGGCGCCTGACATGAGGCCGCTGCAGGCCGGCGCCCTCGTCGGCGCGCTGCTCCTCGCCGTCGGCGCCAGCCTGGCCCTGGGGAGCCGACCGGTGTCCCTGCCCGAGCTGGCGGACGCGGCCCGGGGACTCGGCGACGAGCACGTCCAGGCGGTCTGGGCGACCCGGGTGCCTCGCACCGGGGTCGGGCTGCTGTGCGGCGCGGCGCTCGCAGCGGCCGGGTCGGCCCTGCAGACGGCGACCCGCAACCCGCTCGGCGACCCCGGCATGCTGGGGCTGTCGGCCGGGGCCTCGGCCGGCATCGTCGGCGTGATCACCCTGTCCGGGGCCTCCGGTCTGGGGATCGTCGGCGGGGCCTTCGTCGGTGCGCTCGTGGCGACCGCCGCGGTGATGCTGCTCGGTGCCGGCGGTCGTGAGCCGTCGGGCGCCCGTCTGCTGCTCGCCGGCGCCGTGGTCTCCGCCGCGCTGATGGCAGGCAGCCAGGCCGTCTCCCTGCGCAGCCCGGCAGCCTTCGAGGCGCTGCGCTACTGGGGAGCCGGCTCGCTGTCCGGCGCCGCAGGCGTCTCCTGGCCGGTCCTGGCCACCCTCGGCGCCGGCCTCATCGGGCTCGTGGCGGCAGGCCGCGGCCTGGACGCCCTGGCCCTCAGCGACGAGACGGCCGCCTCCCTGGGGCACCACCCGGCCCGGCTGCGGGTCCTCGTGCTCACCGCCGTCGCCGCGCTCACCGCCGCCACCGTGGCCCTCGCCGGTCCGATCGCCTTCGTCGGCCTGGCCGTCCCGCACCTGGCCCGGGCCCTGGCCGGCGGCTCGGCCCGCCGGCAGCTGCTGGTCTCGGCCGCCCTCGGGCCGGTCGTGCTCCTCGGGGCCGACGTCCTCGGCCGGGTCGTCGCCCGACCGGGCGAGGTGCCGGTCGGCGTGGTCACCGCCGTCCTCGGCGGCCCCCTCCTGCTCGGTCTGCTGCGCCGCCGTCGGGGGATCCTGTGACCGCCCGCCGCCCCTCGCTCGTGGTCCTGCTCCTGCTCGTCCTCCTGACGGCCGTCGCGGTGGCCACGCTCGCCGCCGGCCGGCTCGGCATACCTCCCGCGCAGCAGCCCGCCGCCTGGCAGGACCTGCTGACCGGGGACGGCAGCCTGGTGATGCGTCGCCTGCGCGGCCCCCGCCTCGTGGTGGGGCTGGGCGCCGGGGCCTGCCTCGGCCTCGCGGGGGCGCTGCTCCAGCGGGCCACCGGCAACGTCCTGGTCACCCCGGACGTCCTGGGGGTCACGGCCGGCGCCGGCGCGGGGGCCGTGGTCGCCGCGGTGCTGCTCGACGCCCCGACCGCGACGGGCTCCGTCCTGGGCGCGGCGCTCGCGGCGGTCGCGGTGCACGTCGCCACCGGGCGTGGATATCGCCTGCCGTCGGCGGTGATCATCGCGGGCATCGGCACGACGGCCGTCGCCGGGGCCGTCACCCAGCACCTCCTGCTGGTCGTCCGACGCGAGGAGGCCACCGCGCTCACGGCCGCGCTGACCGGCAGCCTGTCCGCCCGGACCTGGGATCAGGCGGTCGGTGTCGTCGCAGCCCTGGCGGCACTCGCCACCGTGGCGCTGACGATCAGGCGGCCCCTGGAGCTGCTCGCCCTCGGTGACGACGCCGCGCACTGCCTCGGCGGACGCCCCGACCTGACCCGCACCGTCGCCACCGTGCTGTCGGTGGCGCTCACCGCCGCGGCCGTCGCCGTGGCCGGCCCGATCACCTTCGTCGCGCTCGCCGCTCCCCAGATCGCCCGCCGGGCGCTTGGCCAGGAGCCGTTGCTGACGGCCGCGCTCACGGGCGCGCTCGTCGTCTCTGCCGCCGACCTCGCCGTCCAGCAGGCGCCACCCGTCGCAGGTCTGCCCGTCGGCGTGGTCACCGCGGCCCTCGGCGCCGGAGTCCTCGCCCTCACCCTGGGGCAGGCGTGGCGGCGAGGAACCCTGTGAACCCTCAGACCGGGAGGACCCCATGAGCCTGTCGATCCAGCTGACCGGCGTGACCGTGCGCCACGGCGACCTGGTCGCCGTCGACGACGTCACGGCCACCCTCCCGGCAGGCGGGTTCACCGCCGTCCTCGGGCCCAACGGGTGCGGCAAGTCCACCCTGCTGCGCACCGTGGCGGGGATCCTCGCCCCGCAGGCCGGGACGGTGCGCATCGGCGAGCGGGCCCTGGCCGCGCACCCCCGTCGCGAGCTGGCCCGCACCGTCGGGCTCCTGCCCCAGCAGCCGCCCGTGCCGCCCGGCCTCACCGTGGCCGACCTGGTGCGGCGCGGGCGACACCCGCACCGCTCCTGGCTGCGCGCGGCGGGTCCGGGTGACGAGGCGGCCGTCGAGCGCGCGATGACCCAGGCCCACGTCCACGACCTGGCAGACCGCCCCCTGACCGACCTGTCCGGCGGCCAGCGCCAGCGCGCCTGGCTGGCGCTGGTGCTCGCGCAGGAGACCCCGGTGGTGCTCCTCGACGAACCGACCACCTTCCTCGACCTGGCCCACCAGTACGCGCTGCTGGACCTGTGCGCCGAGCTGCAGGAGTCCGGTCGCACCCTGGTCGCCGTGCTGCACGACCTGTCCCAGGCCGCGGCCTACGCCGACCACGTCGTGCTCCTGCGGGCGGGGCGCCTCGTGGCCGAGGGGCCGGCCCGCGAGGTGCTCACCCCCGAGGCCCTGGCCCGCACCTACGACATCGCCTGCCACGTCGACCTCGACGCCCCGCACGGAGGACCCGTGATCGTGCCGCTTCCCCGAGGGTGACGCGGCCCAACCCACGCTCCTCGGGCTCCCCCGCCCACCCCGGTCACGTCGCGTTCACGTGCGGGCGGTTGGATGGACGGGCACCCGTCATACCTCCCGGAGGCAGTCATGGAGCAGGTCCCGCACATCGTCACCGAGCCGATCGACGCGCCCCCGCAGCCCGGCGCCGAGACGGTGTCCGCGCAGGAGGTGCTCGGCACCCCGGTCGACGGCACCGGCAAGCGGATCGGCATCCTGACCAGCGGCGGCGACGCCCAGGGCATGAACGCCGCGGTCCGAGCAGCCGTGCGCACCGCCCTGCACCTGGGCGCCGAGGTCTTCGCGATCTACGAGGGCTACCAGGGCATGGTCGACGGCGGCGACGGCATCCGGCAGGTCGGCTGGGACGACGTGGGCAACGTCCTGCACCGCGGCGGCACGATGATCGGCACCTTCCGCAGCAAGGACTTCCGCGAGCGGGAGGGCCGTATGGCGGCGGCCCGGCACCTGCTCGAGCGCGGCATCGACCGGCTCGTGGTGATCGGCGGGGACGGCAGCCTCAGCGGGCTGGACCTCTTCCGGGCCGAGTGGCCGGAGCTGCTCGCCGACCTGGTCGCCGCCGGACGGGTCACCCGGGAGACCGCCGACGCCCACCCGGCCCTGATGATCGCGGGCCTGGTCGGCTCGATCGACAACGACCTGGTCGGCACCGACATGACCATCGGCGCCGACTCGGCCCTGCACCGCATCGTCGACGCCATCGACGCGATCGCGAGCACCGCCGCCAGCCACCAGCGCTCGTTCGTGGTGGAGGTCATGGGACGGCACTGCGGCTACCTCACGCTGATGTCCGCGATCGCGGGCGGCTGCGACTACGCGCTCATCCCCGAGCACCCGCCCGCCGACGGCTGGGAGGACCGGATGTGCGCCGAGCTGCGTCGCGGTCGTCAGGCCGGGCGGCGCGACTCCATCGTGGTCGTCGCCGAGGGGGCGCAGGACCGCTCGGGTGCGCCGATCACGGCGGCCTACGTGCGGGAGACGCTCGAGCAGCGGCTGGGGGAGGACACCCGGGTGACGATCCTGGGTCACGTGCAGCGCGGCGGGCGACCCAGCGCGTTCGACCGGTGGGCGTCGACCTGGCTGGGTCACGCAGCCGCCCACGAGGTGCTGTCGGCCACCGCCGACACCGAGGGCCACGTCATCGGCATCCGCGGCAACCGCATCGCCCGGGTCCCGCTGGTGCAGGCCGTGGAGCGCACCCGGGAGGTCCCGGCGGCCATCGAGCGCGGCGACTACGACCGAGCGATGACGCTGCGTGGCGGCTCCTTCACGGAGATGACCCAGATCTTCACCGAGATGTCTGAGCCCCCGACCCCGCACGTCGACGGCGAGCCTCGGCGGATCGGCATACTCCACGCCGGAGGCCTCGCGCCCGGCATGAACACCGCGGCCCGCGCGGCCGTGCGCCTCGGGATCGACCGCGGCCACACGATGCTCGGCATCCGGGGCGGCTTCCCCGGCCTGCGGGACGGCAAGGTGTCCGAGCTGTCGTGGGCGGACGTGGAGGGGTGGACGGCGCTCGGCGGCGCGGAGCTCGGGATCCGGCGGAGCGTGCCGGAGATCGAGCACCTCTACTCCATCGGCCGATCCCTGGAGGAGCACCGCCTCGACGCGCTGCTGGTCATCGGTGGGTGGAATGCCTACCAGGGCACGCACCTGCTGTGGCAGGAGCGGGACCGCTACCCGGCCTTCCGGATCCCGATCGTCTGCGTCCCGGCGTCGATCGACAACAACCTTCCGGCCTCCGAGCTCGCGATCGGCGCCGACACGGCCCTCAACGTCGTCGTGGACTCCATCGACCGGATCAAGCAGTCGGCCTCGGCGCGGCGGCGGTGCTTCGTGGTCGAGACCATGGGGCGCTACTGCGGCTACCTCGCGCTGATGGGGGGCCTCGCGGGGGGTGCCGAGCGGGTCTACCTCCACGAGGAGGGGATCACCCTGGACGACCTCCAGCGGGACGTCGCACGGCTCCGGGCGTCCTTCGACCACGGGCGGCGGCTGTTCCTCGCCGTCCGCAACGAGCGGGCGAGCGAGCAGTACACGATGGACTTCCTCGCCCGGCTCTTCGACCAGGAGGGCGGGGAGCGGTATGACGTCCGCCAGGCGGTCCTCGGGCACGTGCAGCAGGGCGGGGACCCCTCGCCCTTCGACCGGGTGCTGGCCACCCGGCTCGTCGCGCACGCCGTGGACCTGCTGACCGAGGAGCTGACCGCCGGCGGGGACGCCGCGCAGCTCGTCGGGCTGGTCCGCGGCCGGGTTCGCTCGACCCCCGTCGCCCGGATGCACGACCTCATGGACCTGGTTCACCGGCGGCCCCGGGACCAGTGGTGGCTGGACCTGCGGCCCGTGGTGACGGCCGTGTCCGAGCCCGCCGACCAGAGCTCGTCCCTGATCTGACCTGGGGGGATGCCTCCAACCTGGAAATTTCCTGGAATTTTTGGTTCCCAGGTTTGCCGTCCCGTCACCCTGGGCATTCATCTGAGTAGCGAAGCACCGTGGTCCTCGGCCAGCCGGGGGGTTGCTTCCCATCACGTACCTGGTAACCAACGAGAGGCGGAACCCCAGCATGTTCTCCAACGAGCACATCGAGCAGATCCTGAACGGCGTCGTCGTCGACAACAACGGCGACAAGATCGGCAAGGTCGGCGACGTCTACAACGACGACCGCACCGGTCGCCCGTCCTGGGTCACCGTCAACACGGGCCTGTTCGGCACCTCCAGCACCTTCATCCCGCTGGACGACGCCACCGTCGAGGGCGACACCATCCGCGTTCCCTTCTCCAAGGACAAGGTCAAGGACGCCCCCCGCGTGGACGCCGACCGTCACCTGGACGCCGACGAGGAGCGCGAGCTCTACCGTTACTACGGCCGTGACTACGACGCCGACACCACGGCTGCCTTCGCCGGCACGACGCACGACGCCGACGCGGGTGTCCGCAACGACCACGGTGCCGACCACGGTGCGGACGGCGACGCCGACGCCCGTCTGGTGGCCGACCGCGACCACACCGACGGTGCGATGACCCGCTCCGAGGAGGAGCTGCGCGTCGCCACCCGTGAGCGCGAGGCCGGCACCGTCCGCCTGCGCAAGCACGTCCGCACCGAGCGCGAGACCGTCACCGTCCCCGTCACCCACGAGGAGGTGCGTGTCGAGCGCACCCCCATCCGTGACGGTCACGTGGGCGACGCCCGCATCGGTGGCGACGAGGTCGCCGAGGTCCGCCTCCACGAGGAGGAGCTCGTCGTCGACAAGAACGTCGTCGCCAAGGAGCAGGTTGCCCTCGGCAAGGAGAAGGTCACCGAGCACCAGCAGGTCTCCGAGGACCTCCGCAAGGAGGAGATCACCGTCGAGCACGACGGCGTCGAGGGCGTCCGCCGCGAGGGCGTGGACTACGACCACGACGGCAAGGTCGGCCTGGGCGACAAGATCAAGGACAAGCTGGACCGCGACAACGACGGCAAGATCGGTTGATCTGATCGAGCATCGCGTCTGAGCACTGCTCGGACCTGCTAGGTCTCGGCAAGGGCCGGCCCCCTCCAGGGGGTCGGCCCTTCCGCATGCCGCAGCATCGCCACGACCCGAGGTGCGCGCGTGCTCCGGCAGGACCAGGGTGTATGCCGAGGGGTCCGGCCACCGATCACGGTGGCCGGACCCCTCCCTCGTGGTCGGTCAGAGCGAGAAGAGCGCGAACTTCATGGCTGCGGGCATCTGGGCCGGCGACCCGACCCGCGCCGCACGCCCACCCGTCGCGGAGGCGATGGCCTGCAGGGCGCCCATGTCCGCCTCCGCGCCATACCCGAGGCAGATGATGCGGACGGGTCGCTCGGGGTCCTGAGCCTTCTGCAGGTGCGCCAGGAGGTCGGCCAGCGTGTCCGGGCTGGTGCTGTCCCGGTTCGCGCCGTCGGAGAGGACCACCAGCTGGTTGACGTAGTGCGGGTCGTACCGGCTCTGGGTGTAGTCGTAGGCCTCGCGGACGGCCTGGTAGAGCGGGGTGCCGCCGCGCACGGTGACGCCCTTGACCGCGTCGATGACCTGGCCGCTGTGCGGGACGCCGCCCGCCGTCGTCTCGTTGACGTCCAGGGTGGTGGCGCGCTCGATCAGCGGTGTCCCGCCGTCCGTGGTGTGGAAGAACCACACGCCGGAGCGGGCCCGGGGCGACGCGGTCCGGTAGGTCACCGCCGAGAGACCGCGGACCAGGTCGATCCGGCTGATGTCCGCGCCCGAGAACTTCTGGTTCATGGAGCCGGAGGCGTCGATCAGGGCCATGGAGGAGATGCGGGTGTGCATCACCGAGAAGGTCTTGGCCGCCGTCCGCAGGGCCTGGACCGGGACGGCCTGCGGCTTCAGCGAAGCTGCGGCATAGGCCACGCCGACCGGCTTGTCGGTGGGGGCGGAGCCGTCGGGGGCGCGCAGGCCGGCGGCGCGCAGGGCGGCTCTGCCCGCCTCGGAGGCGAGCCAGGTGCGGAAGTCCTCGGCCGTGCTGACGCCCTTGGTCTCGCCGGTGGCCGACCCGACGGGCAGGATCGACAGCGGCACCGAGGCCGCACCCGCGCCCAGGGGCAGCGCCACCAGGGGGACGGCGGGGTTGGTCGCGTTGCGGGCGGCGACGGCCCGCTCGGTGGTGAGGTAGGCCGAGGCCTGCTGGGTGATCTGGGCGAGCGTCTGGTCGCGCCCGGGCAGGACGCTCGCGTCGTCGGGCACCACCGACCGAATGTGGTGCTCGGTCTTGATGAGCGAGAGCGAGCGCTCGTCGGCGCCGGTGTAGTCGGGCGCCGCCGTCAGGGGTCCGCCGTTGGCGAGGGTCATCATCGTGGCGACGCCGAGCGCCGACGTGGGGCTGGCGACCGGGTCGGCGATCCGCACCGAGAAGGGACCCCACTGCGGGTGGCCGGCGGTGGCCCAGGTGCTGCGGCCGAGCATCCAGTTGCGCCAGGTCGGCGTGGTGATCGGCGTGGTAGGCCAGCCCCACGCGTCGGCGAGCGGGGCCGGCATGGCCAGGACGACCGGAGTGCCGGCCACCACCGTCGGCTGCCCGCGCCTGACCGCGGCGGGCAGCGCTGCGACGTCGGCGTCCCCGCGCGCGAGCCAGAGGCCGGCCCGGTCCGTGGCGAGGGTGTTGGCCAGGGCGGCCGGTCCGGTCGTCGGCTGGACCTGGACGGGACTGCAGTCCTTGCCCTTGTGCACCCGGTAGGCCTCGATGGCCTGGGTGAGCGCCGACCCCAGGTCCCCGGGAGCGTAGAGGTCCGGGGCGTCGGGGCAGGCGGCACGGGGGGACGCGAGGGCGCTGCGGGTCGACGTCGTGGCCCGGATGCCGGCGGCCGGGGCCACCGTCTCCGTGCGCTCGCCGGAGGGGGCGTCGGACCCGGACCCGGACTGGAGGGCGATGACGCCGGCCCCGCCGATGGCGGCGACGGCGATCAGCCCGGCCGCGATGTTCCCGGCCTTGTCCTGCATGGTGGAGCCGCGGTGGCGGCCATAGGTCTGGGTCACGTGGTGCCTCTTCCAGCTGCCCGGCGGTAGGGGGATCCGGGCCGAAAAGTCGTTCAGGATGCAACCAAATCGTCGCACAACGGGCAACACAAGAGTGCGTACTGTGAAGGCAACACCCTCATGGGCGAGAGGGAATGGCGGAAGCCCGGGGAGGTGTCACCACCTGTTGGCCACGTCCGTCGAATGCGCCACCTTCAGCGCCGGACGATCGCTGGAGCGCCGCGGGCGACCCCGGACCTGGCTTGCGAGGCGTCAGAGCCAGCCCACGTGCCCGCGGAGCAGGGCATAGCCCACGAAGGCCACCACGTCGAGGATGGTGTGGGCGACCACCAGCGGCAGCACCCGGCCCCATCGGCGGTAGGCCAGCCCGAACACCACGCCCATCACCAGGTTGCCGAAGAAGGGCCCGATGCCCTGGTAGAGGTGATAGCTGCCGCGCAGCACCGCGCTGACCGCCAGGGCCGCCCGGTCCGACATACCCGCCTGGCGCAGCCGGGTCAGCAGGTAGGCCACCACCACGACCTCCTCCAGCACGGCGTTCTGCAGCGCGGACAGGCACAGGACCGGGACGGCCCACCAGGTCTGGCCGAGGTTGGCTGCGGCGACCTGGGTGGTGATCCCCAGCTGGCGGCCCACGAGATACAGCGCCAGGCCCGGTATGCCGATGAGGGCGGCCAGCCCGGCTCCGCGCGCCAGGTCTCGCAGCGGCTGGCTGCGGTCCACGCCGATGCGGGGGTCTGCGGGCGGGCGGCGGTGCCGGAGCAGGAAGACCGCCATGGCCGGGGCGACGACTCCGAGGCCGATGCCGGCGAGCTGGTAGGCCAGGTCGAGCCAGGGCCGGTCCGGGGTGACCGAGGAGTTGAGGTGGGAGGTCTGCTTGTCGAGCGCGACGTGGCGGGTCAGCCGCTCGGTCAGGCTGAGGACGGCGTAGATCGCGGAGGACCCGAGCGAGAGGCCGAGCAGCAGCAGCACCTCGGTGAGGTGCTCACGGCGCTCGGGGCGCGGGTGCGCCTGTACGGGCTCGGCCTGCTGGTCCTGCTGCTCGGCGGGGATGGGCATGGGCCCTACCGTAGGCGCCGTCGCGGCCGGTGCGGTGCGGACCTGGGCACGGCTCCAGGCGCGGCAGGAGGGCCCCGCACGAGGGGGCCCTCCTGCCGTCATCCTGGCTGGAGCCGACCGGCTGGAGCCGACCGGCTGGAGCCGACCGGCGGTGGTCGGTCAGGCGCGGGTCTCCCCGCGGGCGGGCACATCGGTGTCCGCGCGGCTCGCGACCCGCTTGACCCAGACGTACAGCGCGGCGATGACCGCTGCGAAGACGAGCGCACCGAGGATCTCGGCCGTGGGCTCGAAGTCCTCGCTCATGATCGCGAGCGGGGCGTCCGTGTCGCGCAGGTAGACGATGCCGGCGAAGAGCACGCCGAACAACGACTCGCCGACGATCAGGCCGGTCGCGAGCAGGGTGCCCAGACGCTTCGCGCCCTCGGGGTTGTGGCGACGGTCGGCCCAGCGGTCGTAGAAGTGACCGATGAGGGCGCCGAGGGGGATCATCAGGGTGAGGTCGATGGGAAGGTACATGCCCATGCCGACCGCCAGCGGCGGCAGCGAACGACGACCGTGGCTGGTGGCCTTGAGGACCTCGTCGATCGCGACGACGACGACACCGATGAGGGCGCCGAGGCCCAGCAGACCCCAGTCGAGCCCACCACCCAGCACGCCCTTGGCGAGGGTGGAGATGAGCGAAGCCTGCGGAGCGGCGAGGGCGTTCTCCGTGGCGCCGGGGGCGCCGACGAAGCCGAAGGTCTTGTTCATCAGGCCCAGGATGGGCGGGATGATGGCGGCACCGAAGCCGACACCGATGATCAGGGCGACCTGCTGCTTCCAGGGGGTGGCCCCGACGAGCTGGCCGGTCTTGAGGTCCTGGAGGTTGTCGTTGGAGATGGTGGCGACGCCGAAGACGATCGCCGTGGTGAACAGCGTGTAGGCCACCAGGGCCTCGGTGGTGGCGCCGGAGCCGGAGCCGTGGACCGCCTTGACCAGCAGCGCGCAGGTGACACCCACGATGATGCCGACGCCGGAGATGGGCGAGTTGGAGGCGCCGATCAGACCGGCCATGTAGCCGCAGACCGAGGCGACGAACAGGCCGACGAGCAGGATGTAGACGATCGCGCTGATGACCAGTCCGGTGGCGCCGCTCTCGAGCGGGGTGCCACGGGTGAAGAGCCACAGCAGGGCACCGATGGGGAGCATCGAGGCGAGGGTGGTCCCGATGACGATCTTCATGGACAGGTCGCGCTCGGTGATGTCGACCTCCTGGCCGGCGGCGCGTGCGTTGGTCGACGCGAGGGCGTCGCGGATGCCCTTGACGATGGGGCCGATGATCTTGAACAGCGTCCACAGGGCGGCGACGGCCATGGTGCCGGCGCCGATCATGCGCACGTCGCTGCGGAAGACGCCGTTGACGGACTTGAGCAGGGTCGGGGCGTCGGCCAGGTGGCCGACGGTGCGCATCGGCAGGATGACGCCGAAGGAGATCAGGACGCCGACGATCATCGCGATGCCGACGGTGATGCCCACGAGGTGACCGACGCCGATCAGGGCGAGGGACAGGCTGGAGCCGATCATGGTGCCGCCGGAGCCGACCTTGACGGCCTTGCTGATGCCCTCGGCCGCGACCTTGAGCTTGGTCAGCAGCATGAAGGAGAACGCCGCGAGGCCGGAGGCCGTGATGACCTGCAGGCCGCGCTTGTTCTCCTCCGCGCCGGAGGAGGAGTCCCCCACACGCAGCACCTCGGCCGCGGCGACGCCCTCGGGATAGGGCAGGTCGGAGCCGGTGACCAGGGCGCGGCGCAGGGGGATGGAGTACATCACGCCGAGCACGCCGCCGAAGAAGCAGACGGCCACGGTGGTCCAGTACGGGAAGCCCTTCCAGTAGCCGAGCATGACCAGGCCGGGGAGCACGAAGATGATGGCGGACAGCGTGCCGGCGGCGGAGGCGATCGTCTGGACGATGTTGTTCTCGACCACGGTGTGGTCGCGGAAGAACCTCAGGATCGCCATGGAGATGACGGCCGCGGGGATCGAGGTGGCGAAGGTGAGGCCGACCTTGAGCCCGAGGTAGACGTTGGCGGCGGTGAACACGAGCGTGATGAACCCGCCGATGACGACGCCACGGACGGTGAGCTCCTTGAGCCCGTCCGGTCGCGCCGGCGCGGCGGCCGGAGGATGGTGCGCGGTGGCCATGAGTGGCCCTCCAATCAGATGGGTGCTGCGGTGGCCCACGCCGTCGGGGCCGCGCGCCGATGGGTGTGGCGCTCCCACACGGTAAGAGGCTCGCGCGCGAGCACCTTTCCTGGGGGCGGCCTGAGGGCTCCTCCGTTGCTGATTCGTGACATGGAACACCCCGGGCGGCGGGGTCCTGCGATGCCGTCGGCCGCATACCTATCGGCCTCTTCTTGCGTTTTCCCGGCATACCGCGGGATAGACACTCACCAGCGGTCTGGCCTGCGGGATCCCGGGCCGCCCCCGGTGTTCCCAGGGCCGCCGGGCTGCGCTTTGATAGGGCACGGACAACGGCAGCGACGCCGCCCCGCGCGCCCTCCCGAGGGCCGCCGGACGGGCCGCCGCCCCGAGGATGAACGAGGTTCCCATGACGACCGAGCGCCAGGCCTATGTCGGCTCCGAGGTCGGTCAGCTGCGGCGGGTCCTGCTCCACCGACCCGACCGCGAGCTGGCCCGGCTGACCCCGAGCAACAAGGATGCGCTCCTCTTCGACGACCTGCCGTGGGTCGAGGAGGCGCAGAAGGAGCACGACGAGTTCGCCCGCGCGCTGCGGGACCTGGACGTGGAGGTGCTCTACCTCCAGGACGTGCTGACCGAGACGCTGCACCATCCTGCGGCCCGCCAGTTCCTCTTCGACCACCTGCTCGACGACGAGGTCTTCGGCCCGCAGGCCCTGGACGCGATGCTGGAGGTCCTCAGCGCGATGAGCTCCGAGGAGCTCGCCAAGGTGCTCGTCGGCGGCATCACCAAGGAGGAGATGTTCTACCGGATGCCCCGGGTCCCGGACTCGGTGGTGCTGAGCTCGATGGCCGCCTCCGACTTCATGCTGGCCCCGCTGCCCAACCACCTGTTCACGCGGGACACCACCTGCTGGGTCTACGGCGGCGTCTCGATCAACTCGATGCGGATGCTCGCCCGGGTGCGTGAGTCCCTGCACTACGAGGCGATCTACCACTGGCACCCGGTGCTGTCCGCGGCGACCACTCCCTCACCCGGTGGAGCGACGGTCTCGGCACCGGCCTCGCGTCCATGGAGGGCGGCGACGTCCACGTCCTGGGCCGTGGCGGGGTCCTGGTGGGTATGTCGGAGCGCACCACCCCGCAGGCGGTGGAGCGGCTCGCGCAGCAGCTCTTCGCCGCGGAGGCGGCCACCTCGGTCGTCGCGGTCGCGATGCCCAAGGCGCGCGCGGTCATGCACCTCGACACCGTGATGTCGATGGTCGACGACCACACCTTCACGAAGTACGCCGGCCTCGGGATGCTGCCGTCGTACACCCTGACCCCGGCCGACGAGCCCGGTCGCCTGCGGGTGACGGCGCACGAGCCGGAGCACATGCACAAGGCGATCGCCGCCGCGATCGGCCTGGACGACCTCCGCATCCTCACGCCCGACCAGGACCTGGCGGCGGCGGAGCGGGAGCAGTGGGACGACGGCTGCAACGTGCTGGCCGTCCGTCCCGGCGTGGTGGTCGCCTACGAGCGAAACATCACGAGCAACAACTTCCTTCGCGCGAACGGCGTGGAGGTGGTCACCATCAAGGGAAGCGAGCTTGGCCGGGGCCGTGGGGGTCCGCGCTGCATGAGCTGCCCGATCGAGCGAGAGGACATCTGATGTCTTTCAACCTGCGCCACCGCAACTTCCTCAAGGAGCTGGACTTCACTCCCCAGGAGTGGCAGCACCTGCTGCAGCTCTCCATGGACCTCAAGCGCGCGAAGTACGCCGGCACCGAGCAGCCGCGGCTCAAGGGCAAGAACATCGCCCTGATCTTCGAGAAGACCTCGACCCGCACCCGCTGCGCCTTCGAGGTCGCGGCCCACGACCAGGGCGCCAACGTGACCTACCTCGAGCCCAGCGGCTCGCAGATCGGCCACAAGGAGTCCATGAAGGACACCGCCCGCGTCCTCGGCCGGATGTATGACGGCATCGAGTACCGCGGCTCCTCCCAGACCCTCGTCGAGACCCTCGGCGAGTTCGCCGGCGTCCCGGTGTGGAACGGTCTGACCGACGAGTGGCACCCCACCCAGATGCTGGCCGACCAGCTCACCATGCGCGAGTTCAGCACCAAGCACGACCGCGAGATCGCCTTCGCCTTCCTCGGCGACGCCCGCAACAACGTCGGCAACTCGCTGCTGATCTCCGGCGCCATGCTGGGCATGGACGTGCGCATGGTCGCCCCCAAGCAGCAGCAGAACGCCGACGAGATCGTCCGCAAGGCCAAGGAGATCGCCGAGCGCACCGGCGCCCGCATCACCGTCACCGACGACGTCCGCGAGGGCGTCAAGGGCTGCGACTACCTCTACACCGACGTGTGGGTGTCGATGGGTGAGCCCAAGGAGGTCTGGGACGAGCGGATCGCGCTGCTCAAGGACTACCAGGTCAACGCCGCCCTCATGGAGGCCACCGGCAACCCCGACGTGAAGTTCATGCACTGCCTGCCGGCCTTCCACGACCGCAACACCAAGGTCGGCGAGGACATCTTCCAGGCGACCGGCATGGAGGCCCTCGAGGTCACCGACGAGGTCTTCGAGTCCGACGCGTCGATCGTCTTCGACCAGGCCGAGAACCGCATGCACACGATCAAGGCCGTCATGGTCGCCACCCTGGGGGAGTGACCGATGCGCATCGTCGTCGCCCTGGGCGGCAACGCCCTGCTCGAGCGGGGTGAGAAGCCCGACGCCGCGATCCAGCTCAAGCGCGCCAAGGAGGCCGCCAAGGCCCTGGCGCCGCTGGCCGAGGAGCACGAGCTCGTCATCACGCACGGCAACGGACCGCAGGTGGGCGTGCTGGCGCTGGAGTCGGCCAACGACCCCTCGCTGACCGAGCCCTATCCCTTCGACGTCCTGGGCGCCCAGACCCAGGGCATGATCGGCTACTGGCTGCTGCAGTCCCTGCAGAACTCCCTGCCCGGACGCCAGGTCGCCTCGATGGTCAACCAGACCCTGGTCATGGCCCACGACCCGGCCTTCAAGAACCCCACCAAGTTCGTCGGCGAGACCTACTCCGAGGAGGAGGCCAAGGCCAAGGCCGAGGAGCGCGGCTGGGACGTCAGGCAGGACACCAAGGGCTGGCGGCGCGTCGTCGCCTCGCCGACCCCGCAGCGGGTCGTCGAGACGCGGATCATCCGGCTGCTGCTCTCCTCCGGCGCGGTCGTGGTGTGCGCCGGTGGCGGCGGCATCCCGGTCGTCCGGGACGACCGCGGCAAGCTCAAGGGCATCGAGGCCGTCGTCGACAAGGACCTCACCGCCGGTCGGCTGGCCGAGGCCCTCGAGGCGGACGCGCTGTTCATCCTCACCGACGTGGCCAACGTCATCGACGGCTTCGGCACCGACGACGAGAAGCCCATCACGCGGGCGACGCCTGGTCAGCTCCGCGCGATGGACCTGCCCGCGGGATCGATGGGCCCCAAGGTCGAGGCGGCCTGCCGCTTCGTGGAGCTCACCGGTGACCTCGCGGCCATCGGTCGGCTGCAGGACGTCGCCAAGATGATCGACGGCGAGGCCGGCACGATCATCACGCCGGGCGGCAACTACGGCGGCCCGGACGACCTCAACCCGCGTCACGAGCTCACCGTCGACATCTGATCTTCCGGCGGCGGTCGGATCAGCCGGGCCTCGTCGCCCAGGCGAGTCCGACCGCCCCCGGCGGGTCTGCGAGCCCCGCTCCCACCGCCCGAGCAGCGGAGGGGGCGGGGCTTCGTCGTGCGGCTCTGGCCCGATGGGGCTGGGAGGCCAGGGACTGGGTCGCGTCGTGCGGGTGACCCCCCGGGGATGCCCGGCCGCGGCGGCGGGTGGCGCTTCTCGGCATACCGGAGGCGCCGCAGGCCAGCGACCAGCCGTAGGCCGACGCGAACGGCGCCGCACCTCGAGGGGTGGCGGCGCCGTCGACGTGGTGGGTCAGCGGGCGGGCGTGATCCGGCCGGCGCACTCCCCCAGGCCGATGCGGCGGCCGTCCTTGCCGCGGGCCGTGGCGGAGATGACGACCTCGTCCCCGTCCTCCAGGAAGGTGCGGGTCGAGCCGTCCTGCAGGGTGATCGGGTCCCGGCCGTTCCAGGTCATCTCGATGAAGGCGCCGCGCTGGTCGACCTCGGTGCCCGAGATGGTGCCGGAGGCGAAGAGGTCGCCGGTGCGGACCGAGGCGCCGTTGACCGTGGTGTGGGCGAGCATCTGCGCGGGCGTCCAGTACATCTGCGCGTAGGGCGGGCGGGAGATGACCTCGCCGTTGAGCCGCACCTCGAACTCGATGTCCAGGCCCCACGGGTCGGCGTCGCGCAGGTAGTCCTGCAGCGGCACGTCGCGGGCGGGCGGCTCGACGCGGGCGTCCTGCAGCGCGGCGAGCGGCAGCACCCAGCCACCGATCGAGGTGGCGAAGGACTTGCCGAGGAAGGGGCCGAGCGGGACGTACTCCCAGGCCTGGATGTCACGGGCGGACCAGTCGTTGGTGATGGTCACTCCGAAGACGTGCTGGTCGAGGTCGGCGACGGCGACGCGGGAGCCGCGCTCGCTGCCGACGCCCACGACGAAGCCGAGCTCGCACTCGATGTCCAGCCGGACCGACGGCCCGAAGACCACGTCCCCCTCGGGCGTGCGGCGCTGCCCCTGCGGGCGGGGGATGTCCTCGCCGGACACGATCACCGTCTGGGAGCGACCGTGGTAGCCGATCGGCAGGTGCTTCCAGTTGGGGGTGAGCGGCTCGGAGTCGGGGCGGAAGATGCGCCCGAGGTTGGTGGCGTGGTTCTCCGAGGCGTAGAAGTCGACGTAGTCGCCCACGGTGAACGGCATCAGCAGGGTGACGGTCGACAGGTCGAGGAGGTACTTCTCGACGGTCTCGCGGTGCTGCTCGTCGGACAGCCAGCCCTGGATGTCGGCGCGCAGCCGGGCCCAGGCCTCGGGGCCGGCGGCGAGGAGCAGGTCGAGGGTGCCCTCCTCGACGACGTCGGACCACTCTCCGGGCAGGTCGGTGGCTGCCTCGGTGAGGTCGAGGGCCTGGTCGCCGATGCGCACGCCCAGGTGCGGGAAGTCGTCGCCGGTGTCCATCGAGCCGTAGGGAAGGGCGTCGAGGCCGAACGGGCTGTCCTGCGGGATGTCGACCCAGGTGGTCGTCACGGGAGCTCCTCGGTGGTGCGTGTCGGATGGTGGGTGGATGGTCTGCGTGCCCCGCTCACCCCGCCCATCCCTTCGCCACTAGGGGCAAGTGGCGGTGATCGTGCGGCGTGTCGCGCGCACTAGGGGCAAGTGGCGGGAGAGGGCGGGCGAGTCGGTGGGGTTGAGCGCGGTGGGGTCGCGTCCCGGCGGTGGGTCAGGGGTGGTCGAGCTGCTGCTCGGGGTCGCGGATCTCGGGTCCCTCGACGGGGGTGGTGAAGCCGAGCGCGACCAGGTCGTCGACGGGCGTGGAGGTGGAGCAGGAGCCGTATGCCGTGAACGACGCCCGGGCCGCCCGCTGGTCGGCCTCGGACGCTGCCCGCGCCTCGGCGGCCAGCGCGTCGCCGTCGTCGCAGGTCAGCGCCTCGACGACGGCTTCGCGACCGGCGCCGGACCGGGCGCGCAGCACGGCCACCAGGATGTCCAGGACCCCGTGGTGCTGGAAGCCCGTCCGCTCGTCGACGTAGCGCACCGCGTGGTGCAGCCCCGCCGTGCACTTGAACGCCGTGCCCAGCTCGACCGCGAGCACCAGGAAGTCCGCGAGCTCGTCGGCGGTGGGGAACAGCTCGGGCGTGACGCCGCCGCAGCGGACCTTGGCGCCGAGGCCGGCCGCGTGCACGGCGCGCAGCGCCTGCGCCGTGGCGCCCGCCTCGGCCCCGGCGAGCGGGATCTCGACGAAGGTGGCGGCCCCGGTGCCCTGCGTCGCCGCCTGCACGCAGGCCACGGCCTCGGCGAGATCGCCTGCGGGCAGCCGCAGCTCGATCCCGGCGAGGCGGAGGCGCGGGTCGGCGGCCAGCTCGGTGACGAGCGCGGCGAGGTCCGCGAGCGGCTCGTCCACGATCAGCCCGACCTGGACGCTCTCGCCCTCGCGCAGCGCCTGCCGCAGCTCGTCCACGCGGGAGGTCGGCACCAGGAAGCGGCCGGTGTGCACGGGGTTCCCGGCCGCGTCGTCGGCGCGGTGGCGGGCGACGGCATCGGTCATGTCCAGCGCGGTGGGTGGGAAGAGCCCTGCGTCGTCGACCAGCGCGGCGACGAGCGGGATCGTGGCCGGTGAGATCGTGCCGGGCGGTATGGCGTCGGCCGCGTCGCGGGCGGTCGTGGCGGCGTTCTGCTGCGTCATACCGGCATCATCCCTGGGACAGGCGTCGCCCGCCCGACCAGGAGTAGGGATAGCTGGGGTCCTCGGTCGCCAGCGCCGCCTCGCCGAGGTCGAGCGGCCGGAAGGTGTCGACCATGACGGCGAGCTCGTCGAAGAACTCCGCCCCGATGGACCGCTCGTAGGCCCCCGGCTGCGGCCCGTGGGCGTGACCCGCAGGGTGCAGCGAGATCGAGCCCTGCCCGATGCCGGAGCCCTTGCGGGCCTCGTAGTCGCCGCCGCAGTAGAACATGACTTCGTCGGAGTCCACGTTGGAGTGGTAGTAGGGCACCGGGATCGCGAGCGGGTGGTAGTCGACCTTGCGCGGCACGAAGTTGCAGATCACGAAGTTGTGTCCCTCCCACACCTGGTGGGACGGCGGCGGCTGGTGGACCCGCCCGGTGATCGGCTCGTAGTCGGCGATGTTGACGACGTAGGGATAGAGGCAGCCGTCCCACCCGACCACGTCGAAGGGGTGCTGCGGCTGGACGTGGATGGTGCCGTCGATGCCGGACGGGCCGCGGCCGCGGTGCTTGATGTAGACCTCGACGTCCTGCTCGTCGACCTGCACCGGGTCCGAGACGTGACGGAAGTCGCGCTCGCAGAAGGGCGCGTGCTCGAGGTGCTGCCCGTTTTTCGACAGGAAGCGCCGGGGCGCCGTGATGTGCGAGTTGGCCTCGATGCAGTAGACGCGGACCGGCTCGTCGCCCGTCGGCACCCAGCGGTGGATCGTGGCGCGCGGGATCATGACGTAGTCGCCCTGGTGGACGTCGACGTGGCCGAGCTGGGTCTCCACCGTCGCGGTCCCGGACTCGACGTAGCAGCACTCGTCGCCGATGGCGTTCTTGTAGAGCGGGCTCGGCGCGGTGGCGGCGACATAGCCGAGGCGCACGTCGGCGTTGCCCAGGAGCAGCCGGCGGTCGCGGACCACGTCGAGCCCGGCGCCGTCGCCCCGCCGGGTCGGCAGGTCGTGGGTCGTGACGTGGCGCGGCAGCAGCGGGTCGTTGGGCGTCAGCGTCTGGTCGGGCAGCTCCCACGGCCGCACGTCGACGATCGCGCTGGGGATGTAGCGGTGGTAGAGCAGGCTCGAGTCGGAGGAGAAGCCCTCCTCGCCCATGAGCTCCTCGTAGTAGAGGCCGCCCTCGGGGGTGCGGTGCTGGGTGTGCCGCTTGGGCGGGATGTGACCCGCGCTGCGGTAGTGCGCCATCGCTGCTCCTCGGTCGCTCGACGCCGTGGTGGCGCCGTCGGCGGGTAGTACATCTGTGTACTATCGCGACTGTAGTCGATCGACCCGCACGCTGCCAGGGGGAGCCATGCCGGAGCTGGACTTCTGGTCCTTCGTGCGCCTGGCCCGGACCCGCCTGGTGCAGGAGGGTTTCGCGGACGCCCGCGCCTCCGAGCTGCTCCTCACCCTCAACCGTGCGTCCGGCATCGTCACCTACGACCTCGAGGCCTCGGTCCACCGGCCGGCGGGGCGCTCCTGGTCCGCCTTCCGGATCCTCTACGTCCTCTGGCTCGCCGGCGCCCTGGAGCCGCGCCGCGTCGCCGAGCTCACCGGCCTGACCCGCGCCGCCGTCTCCAACCTGGTCGGTCCCCTGGTCGACCAGGGGGTCGTATGGCGAGAGCCTGCGCCGGACGACCGCAGGTCCGTGCGGCTGGGTCTGACCGGCGCCGGGGTCGCCGAGATCCGGCGGCTGTTCGAGGCCCAGCACGAGCGTGAGACCGCCTGGGCCGCAGCGCTGTCCGAGGAGGAGCAGCGCACCCTGATCGACCTGCTCGACAAGCTCGTGGGCGGCCGGGACGACCTGGACGCGCGCCTGCGGCACTGACCCGAGGCCGCCCGGCCGCGGCGCCGATCGCAGCGGTCGGCCGGTGGCCGCCCGCAGTGCGATCACGGAGGGTTACGCTTGCCCGAGCCCCATGTCCCGCGCAGGAGGTGACCGTGCCCAGCACCGCCGACCCCCGCGGCGAACGGCCCGGGAGCACGCGCCCCGTCGACGCCGTCGCCCACGTCGTCGACGCCGTCGACCGACTCGTCCCCGAGGCGGACGACCCCGGCAGCGACCTGCCCGTCACGTCCTCCCGCTCCCTGCCCTGGGTGGGAATCCTGTTCGCCCTCTGCGCGGTCGCGCTGGTCCCGTGGATCTTCTACCTCCTCGACGCCCTGCCCTCCCGCGCCCTGTCACCCAACTTCGACATCGCCTGGGCGGGCTTCGACGTGATGCTGCTCGTCGCCCTGCTCGCCACGGCCGTCGCGACCCTGCGGCGCTCGCGGTGGATGTCGGCGACGGGTGGCTGGACGGCCGGTCTGCTGGTGACCGACGCGTGGTTCGACCTGGTGACGGCCCCGGACCAGGGGGCGCTGATCGAGGCGATCCTGCTCGCCGTCCTCGTGGAGCTGCCCCTCGCCGGGATCAGCGTCTGGGTCTGCCTGCACGCGCAGGAGATCGTCGAGCGGCGGATCCTGCTGCTGCAGCGACGAGCCCGCGGGGCGGGCGGCCGACCCGGCGGTCGACCGCGGGTGCGGCTGCCGCGCCGTCCCCGCTGAGGCTGCCGCGTCCCCGCTGAGGCCCACGGGCGTCCGCGCCGAGGGAACCGTCTCGACCCGCCGCCCGCGGAGGCGCCGCTCCCGCCCGGCCCGGCGGTTCGGCATACACCTTGCTCGGTGCGGCAGACTCGCCCCATGAGCTGGACCGATCACGTCATCTGGTGGCACGTCTATCCGCTCGGGGCGGTGGGGGCGCCGATCCACGGGGGCTTCGACCCCGCTGTCGTCGACCACCCCCTGACCCGTCTCGACGGCTGGCTCGACCACGCGATTGCCTTGGGCGCCAACGGACTTCAGCTGGGGCCGATCTTCGCCTCGGCGACCCACGGCTACGACACGCTGGACCACTACCGGATCGACCCGCGTCTCGGTGAGGACGCCGACCTGGACGAGCTGGTCCGGCGTGCCCACGACAAGGGCCTGCGGGTGCTGCTCGACGGCGTCTTCAACCACGTGGCCTGGTCGCACCCGCTCTACCAGCAGGCCCTCGTCGACGGGCCGGACTCCGCCGCGGCCCGGCACTTCCGCATCGACTGGAGCAGCGGAGAGGCCCGCCCGGAGGTCTTCGAGGGGCACGGCTCCCTGGTCGCCCTGGACCACGGTCGTCCGGAGGTCGTCGACCTGGTCGCGGACGTCATGCGGCACTGGCTGCGCCGCGGCATCGACGGGTGGCGGCTGGACGCGGCCTACGCCGTCGACCCGCACTTCTGGGCGCGTGTGCTGCCGCAGGTGCGTTCGGAGTTCCCCGAGGCGACCTTCGTCGGCGAGGTGATCCACGGCGACTATGCCCACGTGGTGCGGGAGTCCACGCTGGACTCGGTCACGCAGTACGAGCTGTGGAAGGCCATCTGGTCCTCGCTGCTCGACCGCAACTTCTGGGAGCTGGACCATGCGCTGCGGCGTCACCAGGGGCTCCTCGACACCTTCGTGCCGATGACCTTCGTCGGCAACCACGACGTCACCCGCATCGCCTCCCGGGTGGGTCAGGCCAAGGCCGTGCTCGCCATGACGGTGCTGATGACCGTGGCCGGGCAACCGTCGCTGTACTACGGCGACGAGCACGGCTTCGAGGGCGTCAAGGAGGACCGTGAGGGTGGCGACGACGCGGTCCGGCCGCCGTTGCCGCAGGCCCCCTCGGGGCTGAGTCCTCTGGGGCGGGGACCTTTCGGGTGCACCAGGCGCTCGTCGCCATACGGCGTCGGCATCCTTGGCTGGTGCGCGGGCAGGTCGAGACCGTGGAGCTCGCCAACGAGCGGATGGTGTATGCCGTGCGACCCGCGCCGGGCGCCCCGGAGCACGGGGACCCCGCGGCGGTGCTCCACGTCGAGCTGGACGTCACTGCCGAGCCGCGCATGGCGGTCCGTCAGGGCGACGTCACTCTCCTCGCCCACCCTGCCTAGACCTGCCGCCGGTCGTCGGGTCCACCTGCGCGACGTGAGCAGGCGGACCCGACCGCTTCCGGCAGGTAGCGTGGAGGGATGAGCGAGCCCACCGACGGCCACGTCGAGCAGCGCACCCCCGGCCGCAGCCCCGGCACCGACGAGGGAGCCGTCACCCAGGTCGACGACGCCTGCGGGCGCTCCGAGAGTCGGGGCGGTCGCCCCGGAGCCACCGCCGTGATCGACGACCCGACGGCCAAGGTCGTGGCCTTCGAGTTCGCGGCTGGCGACGAGCTCAAGGAGCACGCCGCCCGGCACCCGGTGCTGGTCCAGGTGCTGCGGGGGCGGGTGACGTTCACCGTCCAGGGGCGCGAGATCGAACTGGTGCCAGGGGGTCTGCTGCATCTGACCCCGATGCTGCGGCACGCCGTGCGGGCGCAGGAGCCGAGCACCCTCACGGTGACGATGCTGCTGCCGCACGCCTAGTCGGAGGTCTGGTGACCTGCCGGTCGCGACGGCGGTCGGTCCCCGGCGCCCCGCGACGGCCCGACCCACCAGGGCAGGGCGCGAGGACGGTCTAGCCGAAGACCACGCAGGCGATGGCGACGTAGTGCGCGATCGCGGCCAGCACCGTGCACGCGTGGAAGACCTCGTGGAAGCCGAACCACGTCGGTGAGGGGTTGGGTCGCCGCAGGCCGTAGCACACGGCCCCGATCGTGTAGAGCACCCCACCCAGGGCGATCAGCACGACCACGAGCGGCCCGCCCGCCGTCCAGAAGGACCCCAGCCACCCCAGCGCCGCCCAGCCCATGACGACGTAGAGCCCGGTGTAGAGCCAGCGCGGCGCCGCGATCCACAGCACCCGGAAGAGCACCCCGAGCACGGCGCAGGACCAGATGAGCACCAGCAGCAGCACCCGCGAGCGTCCTTGCAGGAGCAGCAGGCTCAGCGGCGTGTAGGTGCCGGCGATGAAGACGAAGATGTTGGCGTGGTCCCAGCGCTTGAAGACCCCGCGGACCTTGTCGTTCCACCTACCGCGGTGGTAGGTCGCACTGGTGCCGAAGAGCATGAGCGCCGCCACGAGGTAGACCGCGCTGCCGATCCGGGCGATCAGGGTGGGTGCGGCGACGCAGAGCGCCAGCCCGGCCAGGAACACCACCGGGGTCATGCCGGCGTGGAGCCAGCCGCGCAGCCGGGGCTTGTCGAGCAGGTCGGGGGTGGTCGCGGCTGCGGGGGGAGTCGCGCCGGGAGGGGCAGGGTCGGTCACCGGTGTGCTCATGGCTCCAGGCTAGGTGGCGTGGGGTCGGCTCCACCACGCGCCAGGCATGTGCCAAGCTGCGGGTCCTGCTCCCACGGTGACAGTAGGGACCGGGCGGACGGGGCTGGTGGTCTGTTCGGCTGACGTCTCGGGCGGTTCTGCCGCCATACCTCACCTGCAGTATCTAGGTAACACTTATCGTGACGACGTGAACCGACCCACGACTCTCCTCGCCGCGGCCTGCCTCGCAGGTCTGCTCGGCGCCTGCCAGGGTGTGCCCGCGCCCGTGGCCACAGGACAGGTGGCCACAGGACAGGTGGGTCAGGCCGGGCAGGCCGGGCGCACCATGGCCGCTGGGCTGGCGACGCCGATGCCCCGTCGCACGATCGTCGTGGGCCAGGAGGCGACCCCGCCGGCGGCAGCGATCCCCGAGGAACGGGTGACGCCGCACGCGCCTGCACCCACGGCTCCCGTCACCGCGATCCCCCGACCGCCCGTCGCGACCACCTCGACGTCCGCTGTGACGCCCGCGCCGGTGACCGTCGTGCCCGCGGTCGTCACACCATCACCCCGCCCGGTGGCCACCGGCCCCAGCCGGGTCATCACCTACGGCGACCCGGTGACCGTGGCCAGGTCCGCGGCGCTGCAGCGCGCGGTGCGGGCCTGGTCCGACGCCTATCTCGGTGGCAACGGCCCCGCCGCGCACCCGATGCTGTCGACCCGCTGCCGCGCGGTCGCCTCGGTCGGCACGCTGACGCGGCAGGCCCAGGCCGTGCGCCGGGAGGTGGCCGGGCCGCTCGTCATCCGCACCCTGCAGACCCAGGTCACCGGCCGGGTGGGCTGGGCGACCTATCTGTACGACGTGCCGAGCGTGAACCAGATCGTCGAGCCGTGGATCCTCGAGGGCAGCGCCTGGAAGCGGGACGTCTGCTGACCCAGGGCGCTCGCCTCAGGCGAGGTCCATGATCCGCTCCCACTGGGGGCCGTCCAGCGACACCGCGGCCGCGGGGAACAGGCCGTTGTCCTCACGATCCATGTGGATCCGCAGCCGGTCCTCGAAGGCCTTGTAGCCGCTGAAGTCGCCGCCCTCGACCGCGTCGAAGAGACCCCAGAGGTCGTCGTGCTCGGAGCAGAGCAGGTCCACGTGCTCGGTGAAGTCCTCGTCCTCGCGCAGCACCGCGAACAGGCTGCGCTCCTCGGAGTCGAAGTGGGGCTGCATCAGGCCACGCAGGTGGTCGCACGCCGCCTCTACGGCGGCGAGGTCCTGGGCGTCGCAGGCCCGGCGCAGGATGCCGAGCTCGTTGATCAGCTGCTCGTGCTCGTCCATGTAGCGACCGATGAGCTCGATGTCCTTGCACCCGCAGTAGGAACACATGACTCCCAGGTTCCGCCTTATCCGGCATACGGTCAACCTGGTGCCCTGGCTAGGCTCGGGACGCGCCACGACACCTTGGAGGCCCGATGACCGTCGACGTGACCGATCCCGAGGAGGTGGCCCCACCGGCTGCGCCTCGTCCTGCAGGAGTCGCTCGCTGGACGGTCCACCGCGGCACTGGCCGGGCGGGTGCAGCGGCTGATCGAGGCCTACCGCTCCGGCGAAGTCCCGGCCGCGGTGATCCTCGACGATCCGGTGACCGTGTCGGCCTACGCCGCCTATCGCATGCCTGCGACGGTGGCCGCGCTGCGGTCGGCGCTGGGCGAGCTGTATGACGCCGTCCCGGATCTCGCGGTCACGCGCCTGGTGGACCTGGGCGGCGGGACGGGCGCCGCCGGCTGGGCGGTGGCGTCGCTGGACGGCGGGCTCGCCCAGGTCGACGTGCTTGAGCAGTCGGCGGCGGCCCGGGCCGCGGGGGCGCAGCTCGCGAGGCGGTCCGGCATACCTGCGCTGGTCGAGTCCCGCTGGCACGCCTGGACGCTCGGCACCTCGCAGGTGCCTGCGGAGGTGGGGGACGCCGACCTGGCCGTCGTGTCGTATGTCGTCGGCGAGCTGTCCGAGGCGCTGCGGCGCGAGGCTGTCGAGGCCGCCGCGTCGCTCGCGTCCACGGTGCTGGTGATCGAACCAGGAACGCCCGCGGGGCACCGCCGGGTCCTGACCGCCCGCGACCAGCTGCTCGCCCTGGGCCTGCGGGTGGCCGCGCCGTGCCCGCACGAGTCGAGGTGCCCGCTCGCCGACGGTGACTGGTGCCACTTCCCGGCACGGGTGGAGCGGTCGGCGCTGCACCGGACCGTCAAGGGCGGCGAGCTGTCCTACGAGGACGAGAAGTTCAGCTATGTCGTCGCGACCCGCCTTCCGGGGCAGCCCGGCTCGGGGCGGGTGCTGCGACATCCTCTGCTGCGCAAGGGACTCGTCGGGTTGAGGCTCTGCCTGCCGGACGGGACGGCCGCCGAGCGAATGGTGTCCAAGCGGCAGGGCGCGGACTACAAGCAGGCGCGCAAGACCAGTTGGGGCGATGCCGTGCGCTGAGCCACGGCGCAGCACCCCGGGCATCGAGCGCTCGGCGCCGGGTGCAGGGCTCCGGGCACGAGGCCCTGGGCGCAGGATCGGGCGACCGCGGGTCACGTCCCCGTCCTGCAGGGGGTGTGGTCGCGGTCGCCCGATCCTGCTGCGTCGGTGCGGTGGACCCGGCTCAGTGCGAGCCGTGCTCGCCCTCACCCTGCGCCGGCTCGCCCTGGTCCTGGCCACCCGCGGCGGCGGGCAGGTCGGACAGGTCGTCGGCGTGGTCGGTGGCCTTGGGGGCGTCGTCGTCGCGAGGCTCGAGGGCCTGGTCGCTCAGGGGTGCGTCGTTGCTCATGCGGTCAGGCTACGACGCGGGCCCGGGTGGGCGGCCGATGGGGCTCGATGCGATCGTATCGGCGGTTCTAGCATTTCCAGCATACGTCGTGACGGATGGGGAGCGAGGCGCCCGCACCGCGCGACCGCAGCCCACTTGGCCGGCCAGGTGGGCTGCGGTCGCGCGGATGGCGCCGTCGAGGAGGTCAGTCGTTCTCGGCGGGTGGGGTCGTCTGGGTGGGCTGAGGTGTCTGGGTGGGCCGAGGCTGAGGGGTGCCGGTGGGTTCAGGCTTCGGCGACGGCGGAGGCGTGGGAGTCGCCGTGGGTGCCGGAAGGGTCGGCAGGCCCCGTGGTGCCGGTGGCCGACCGGGGGGCTCCACCGCAGGAGGCTTCGGCGCCTCGGGTCGAGCCGAGGGGCGCGACGACGAAGGCCGACCGGGCCGACGCGGCTGCTGCGGAGGGATCTCGGCAGTGTGCGTGGTCGCGGGCTGCTGCTTGCGCACCGGGGTCTGGGCGTGCGGGCGTGAGGTGGGGGACTCGGTGGGCACGTCGAGGTCCTCGCTCGACCCCGAGTGCCCGCCCCCCGCGGCATCGAGATCGAGGGGGCGGTCCAGGTCCTCGGTCGTCGCGACCGCGGAGGGGGCCTCTGCGAACTGGGCGGGCGTGGACCTGCCGGTCGGAGCTGACTCGTCCATGATCGTGTGGCCGAGAGCGGCGCAGGCGACGAGGAGAACGCCACCGGCGGGCAGAGCGATCTTGTAGGGCAGGGGAAGGCGGGCGAAGCGGCCGAGGCGCTCGGGCGTCTCGGTCTCGGCCAGGTCCTCTGCGCCTGCACGGACCGACGTGGCGCCCACCGGACCGGGGATGACGCTCGTCGCGGGGACGGCCTCGGTGGCGGGTGCCGGGATGGGTGGCACGGTCGCCGTGGGGGTGGGCTCGGCCTCGGGTGCGGGTGCGGGGACGGTCCGCGGGGTGGTCTCCGCGTCGGCCTCGGTGGCCGGGGTGGCCTCGGTGGCGGGTGCCGGGATGGGTGGCACGGTCGCCGTGGGGGTGGGCTCGGCCTCGGGTGAGGGTGTCGGAACGGCAGCCGCGGGGGTGGCCTCGGGTGCGGGGACGGTCGCCGTGGGGGTGGTCTCGGGTGCGGGGACGGTCGCCGTGGGGGTGGTCTCGGGTGCGGGGACGGTCGCCGTGGGGGTGGTCTCGGGTGCGGGGACGGTTGCCGTGGGGGTGGTCTCGGGTGCGGGGACGGTTGCCGTGGGGGTGGTCTCGGGCTCGGGCTCGGGCTCGGGTGCGGTCTCGGTGGCGGGGGTGGACTCGGACTCCGCCTCGGTCTCGGGTGCGGGGACGGTCCGCGGGGTTGTCTCCGCGTCGGCCTCGGGTGCCGGGGTGGTCTCGGGTGCGGGTGCGGGTGCCGGGACGGCCGCCGCGGGTGCGGGTGTCGGAACGGTCGCCGTGGGGGTGGCCTCGGGTGCGGGGACGGTTGCCGTGGGGGTGGTCTCGGGCTCGGGCTCGGGTGCGGTCTCGGTGGCGGGGGTGGTCTCGGCCTCGGGAGCCTCCGGCTGCGCGGCAGGCCAGGGCAGCTCGATCTGTGGCAGGACCTCCGTCTCGGCTGCCGTGCCGGGTGCGGGTCGGGCGGGCCTGGTCAGCCTGACGGTGCTCGCATCATCTACCGGACCCGGCTCGCTCCCGGCCTGTTGGCGCGGCATGGGAGCAGGGTAGGGAACGGGCTCGGAAGCCGGCTCAGGCAGGGGCGTGGTGGTCGACTCCGGGGACTCCGGGCCGGTCTGGCCCGCGGTGTCGGATGTGGGAGTCGTGGCCCGGTCCGGGGCGGTGGCCGCCTTGCGGGCAAGAAGAGAGCATCGCGAGATGATGTCGGACAGCACAGGTGATCCTCTGGAGCTGACGTGAAGGTGCGCTCAGGGGCGAGACGTGGTCTTACCTTAGAAGTTGCCCCTGGGCGGGTTTCTAGAGATCAGCGGCAAGAATCGCGAGGAAACCCACGGCTAGTTCAACGTTTTCGCTGACGGTGGTTTAGCGCGCCGCCAGGTCAGGCCGCAGGTGAGCGGTGTTGGCGCTGGGTGAGCGCATCCTTGCCTGTCGAACGTGTGTCCGGCCTGCCCGGCGCCGGCCGTGACCCGTGGGATCGCGAACCAGCTCCTGCCCCCGTGGGGGGTCCGCGGCACCAGATGGATCACCCCGTCGATGCCACTCTAGTGAAAGTTTTATACAGCCTGATCCGCCGTCATCGGCGGCCCCGGCGGGCACGCAGCGCGGGCGGGTCGGCCTACCTCCCCGACCCGCCCGCACGACTCACCTGCCCGGGCCGTGCCATCGGGGCCAGGGTGGCCCCGATGGGAACGTTATGGGGCCCCTTTGAACGTGCCACGGGGCCAGTCTGGCCCAGGTGCCCGGCCGCCTCGCGGCGTTGACGGGTCGGGGGTCGACCGTGCCTGGGGGTGCTCGATCAGGGGCGATGGCGCCGTCTAGCGATGACCCGATAGACGGCTAGGTGACGACATCGAGTCGTAGGGGTCGCTCGGCAGGTGCGCCAGCGTGTGGTCGTCCAGCCACCGCCCGTCGCGGCCGAGGACGCACGCCCGCTCGGTCCCCTCGAGCACGAAGCCGTTGCGCAGCAGCACCCGCGTCGACGGGACGTTGTCGGTGAACACCTTGGCCACGATCCGGCGGACCCCGAGCTGGTCGTGAAGCATCGGCACGACGAGGCGGACGGCGGCCGACGCGATGCCCCGGCCCCACTCGCGCGGGTGTACGACGTAGCCGAGAGTGCAGTCCCAGGCGTCGACCTCCGGCCCCAGCGAGAAGGGCCGCTCGAAGCGGCCGCCGATGTCACCGACGACCTCCCCGCCCACCTCGATCGCGCACCGGTAGCCGCCGGGGGCGGTGCGCTCGGCGTGGACCGCGCGGGCATCGTCGAGCGAGGTGACCACCCGGCCGATCCACGGATGGGTCTGGGGGAGCTGCTGATAGGCCCACATGGCCGGCACGTCACCCTCGAACGCCGGGCGGATCGAGACCCGGCCGTCGCTCGACGGCCAGGAGACGGTATGGCGCTCGAAGGGCGACGCGGCCGGGCTCATGCGGGGAACCTACCCGTCATACCCACAGGTCCTGGGCGAGCAGCTCGCCCTGACGACAGCCCCGGGGGATCGCCCAGACCGAGGAGCCGATCGGGGTGGTCCAGGTGTTGAGCAGGTCGCCCTCGGCGAGGCGACGCTGCACCTCGACGAACTGCGCCAGCTGCGACTGGTAGGCGATGAACAGCAGCCCGGCGTTGCTGAGCTGGCCGGGCTCGGGGGGGTCGTCGTAGTTGAACGGCCGCCGCAGGAAGCGGTCCGTCCGGTCGGCCCGGTGGGGCATCGAGCGGCGCACGTGCGCGAAGTCGTCGATGACCGGGAGGCCCAGCTTGTCCTTGGCGTCCAGGTCCGGCGCGTCCCGCTCGGCCTTGCCGGTGAGCGGCGACCCGTCGTGCTGACGCCGCCCGAGGGAGGTGTCGCGGGTGACCGGGTCGGCCTCCTCCCAGGTGTCCAGGTGCATCGCGATGCGCCGCAGCACCATCGTGGTGCCGCCCTGCAGCCAGCGCGGCGCGTCCGAGCCGCACCACAGGATCGAGTCGTCCACGCCTCGTCGGGGATTGACGGTGCCGTCGACCTGGCCGAAGAGGTTGCGCATGGTCTCGCCGGGCGGGGTCACGGCATACCCCTGCCGGAAGCCGCGCTGCACCCACCGCACGGTGGCGATGGTGCGGGCCTCCTTGGTGAGCACCCACTGGGCGTGCGAGACGGTGATCGGCGAGTCCGCGCAGATCTGCAGCAGCAGGTCGCCGCCGGACCAGCGGTCCTGCAGCTTGTCGATCGCGGGGAACGCCGGCAGCGGTCCGAGCCAGGGCGGCCGTGGCTGGGTGACGCCGCGCAGCGCGAAGACGCGCGGCCCGATCCCCAGCGTCACCGACAGGGAGGCGGTGGTGCGGGTCATCTCCGGCTCGAAGTCGGTGAACGGCGCCGTGCCGCTCATCATCTGGGAGATGTCCTGGGTCCAGATCCGCATCAACCGCTGGAACGCCGTGACGTCGGCGCCGGGCACCAGGTCGAGCGCCACCCACACGCCGTGCGCCTGGGGCGGGTCGATGATGCCGGGCTGGTGCTCGCCCCAGAACTCCCGTCGCTTGTCCCCGCCCAGGGGCATCGCCGCGGGCTGCGCGTCGGTGCCTTCCTGCGCGGCGTCGCCCGCGGCAGCGCCGGGCGCGGCGGGGGTGGAGCGGTCCACCCCCGCCGTCGCCGCGGCTCCGACGGCCACCCCGCCGAGCGCCGACGCACCCGCGGCGAGCAACCCACGGCGGCTGACCGCGGGACCTGGGGCGCTGCCGGCCGCGCCGCCGGAGCTGTCGCGGGCGGCGTCGTCGGGCCCGTTCGGGGAACCGTCGGCGCTCATCAGCCCGCGCTGGTCGGGGCGGGGGTCATGGAGGTGGGCGCGCCCTGGTTGGGGGTCATCGACATGCCGCCGTAGGTCTCCTGGGCACCGTTGAACTCCCGCGCCGGCGCGGAGATCTCGATCTTGGCGCCGGCGTCGGTCTCCAGGGTGATCGGCACCGTCTCGCCGGACAGCACCGGCTTGGTCAGGCCCATGAGCATGATGTGGTTGGCCCCCGGGCGCAGCTCGAAGGCGCCGTGCTTGGGCACCACGAAACCGTCCTTGGTCTCCTTCATGACCATGGCACCGGAGGCGTCCTTGACGGTGAGGTGCAGCTCGCCGTGGTCGGCGATGGGAGAGGACGCCTTGACGACCCGGATGTCCTGGTCGGTGTCGTTGCGCAGCGTCGCGAAGATGCCGGTCATGCCGCCCTTCACGGCCTTGATCCAGGGGTCGGAGACGGTGAGCGGGCCGGCGGCGGACGATGCGGTGCCGGCGGCCGAGGAGGTGCCGGTCGTGGTGCCGGTGCCCGCGTCGGCGCTGCACGCGGACACGGCGAGCAGGGCGGCGAGGCAGGGGAGCGCGAGGCGCGTGTACATGGAAGTCCTTGGGTGGTCTGGTGTCTGTCAGGTCAGGCGAAGCAGACCTGGGCAGGTGGACCACGGCGGGGAGCGACGTCGCGGACGTGCGCGAGGGCCGGCGCGAGCACCGGGAGGGCAGGCAGGGCCGGGCGCGGCCCGAGGGCGGGTCGCGTCGGCCGCGGGCGTATGGCGGGCGCGACCAGTCCGGCCAGCAGCCACAGGGCGCGCTCGCCCCGGGCGAGGACCAGGGCGGTGACCGCGGTGGCGAGGACGTGGGTGAGGAGCATGACCCAGCCGCCGTGGTGCGCGTGCCCGAGGGCGGCGTGCGCACCTGCGGCGTGGCCGCCGGCGGCGTGCAGGTGTGCGGCCTGGAGGTGCGCGGTGGCGAGGTCGGGGACCGAGCCGTGGCCGTGGTCCGCCGCGATCGCCATACCGACGCCGGGGTCGACCGGTGCCCCCGTCCGGCCGAGCACCGTGAAGGCCAGGTGCAGCGCGAGCTGCCCGCCGCCGAGCAGCGCCGCGAGGGAACGGGTCCCGAGGCGGTGGGCGCTCGCGACGAGGGAGCCGGTGCCGACCAGGGCGCCGAGGAGGAGCAGGACCGCCGGGCCCGGCAGCGAACCGCCGCCGCACGCGTGGGCCAGCGCGGCCAGGCAGACCGTGGTCACCGCGAGGGCGCCCGCGCGCGCGGCGCGCGGCACACCCCCGTCCGGTCTGGTCATGGGTCCAGTCTAGGAGCGCGCGAGGCCGCGCCGGGGGGTGCGGACCGGCCACCGGATGCGTGCCGGCCCCGGACGTGGTGTCCTGATGCGCCCCTCACCTGCAGCAGGAGCATCCCGTGGCCGACATGACCGGAGTGGTCTTCCCCCTCGAGGACGACCGACGCAGCACCAGCGCCGTCGGGCGCCGCGTCGTCGCCGCCGCGCTCGCGGGCGCCGACCCGATCGGCTCGGCGTCCGCGCGCCGCGACACCGAGTGGCGCCGGGACTACGGCCGCCACTTCCGCCGGCTCGTCGAGGTCGGGATGCACGACGGCGACCTCGCGGTCCGCGTGGCCCGTCAGGGTCTGGACGAGCTGCACCGCCAGATGCGGTGGGTGGGCCCGGACGGGGGCGCCGAGCAACCGCTCGCCGCGGCCTTCGACGAGAGCCGGACCCCCTTACGCAGCGAGGTGGTCCAGGGAACGGCCGAGCCCGAGCGCGAGCTGACGCTGCCCTACCAGGGGCGGCGGCTGCGCGGCGACGACGTGCGGCGCCGCCTGGAGCAGTGGGTGCGCGACGGGGTCGTCGAGGGCGGCGTCCAGGAGGCCGTCGAGCGGGTCCTGGACCACCCGGAGTGGCTCGACCTGCGCGACCAGCGGGTCGTGGTGCTCGGGGCGGGCGCGCAGATGGGCCCCCTGCGCGCGCTGCTGCGCTGGGGCGGCGAGGTCGTCGGCGTGGACCTGCCCCGGCCCGAGCTGTGGACCCGGCTCGCCGCCCTGGCCCGCGGCAGTGCCGGGCGGCTCGTGCTGCCGGTGGACGCCCAGGCGGCGCCGGCGGGTCCGGATCCCGGCGCGCAGACCCGGCACGCCGGCGCCGACCTGCTGCACGACCTCGGCTCGGTCGCGACCTGGCTGGAGTCCCTCGACGGACCGCTGGTGATCGGCAACTACGTGTATGCCGACGCCGCCACCAACCTGCGCCTGGCCACGGCCTGCGACGCGCTCGCCGTGCGGCTCCTGGAGCGGCGCGGCGGCGACGTGGCGCTGGCCTTCCTCGCCACCCCGACCGACGCCTTCGTCGTTCCCCCGGACGCCGTCGACCAGTCCGCCCGCAGCTACCAGCGCCGCCGGGTCGGTCGCCTGGTGCGACAGCCGATCCGGGCCGCGAGCGGCGGACGGCTGCTGCGCCGGCAGTACGTCCCCCGCGAGGTGCCCGCCATCAGCGACAGCATCGTGTCCCAGCAGGGGCCGAACTACCTGCTCGCCAAGCGGGTCCACCGCTGGCGCGCCACCGTGGCCGCCGCTGACGGCGTCACCGTGTCGATGAACGTCGCACCGCCCACCCGCACCCGGTCGGTTACCCGCAACCGCGCCCTCGCGGCGGCCTATGCCGGGGCCCACTGGTTCGGCGTCGAGGTCTTCGAGCCCGTCACGTCCAACACCCTCATGGCCGCCCTGCTCGTGGACGACCTGCGCCACCCGGGCCGTTCGACGAGCGACCGCACCACGCTGCCGTGGTGCGCGGAGGCGCGGGCCGCTGCTCACGGAGGGCTCTGGCGCTCGGCGTACGACCCGCGCTCGGCCCTGGGGATCGCCGCCGTCCTCGGGCTCGGCGCCGCCCGCCACTGACCCCCTCCCGCCCGCTGACCTCGACCTCTCTCGCGCCAACGCCACCGCCGGGGCCGCGCAGCGCATAGGGTCGGAGCCATGGCTTCGCGACCCCACGCGGCGTCCCTCGTCGAGGACGCCTGGCACCGACGGATCACCGGCTTCCTGCACGAGCGCGGGTGGCGCACCGAGGCGATCGGGCACACCGGCTACGGCACGCCCGACAAGGTGCGCGTCCTCGGGCGCATCAAGATGGCCCGTCCCGGCGACCCGGCCACCCAGGAGGCGCCGGAGCCGGACGCCGCCGTCCAGGACCTGCGCGGCCAGGAGCGCGACCGCGGGTGGCGCAGCTTCGCGACGCCGCCGCCGGCGGTCAACTGCCCGGTGACCGTCAGGCTCGGCGACCAGGTCGTCGAGGCCCGCACCGACCGTGGCGGCTACGTCGACGTCTTCGTCGAGGGCCACGGGCTCGGGGCCGGGTGGCACACCGCGACGATTCAGTCGCCCGACTCCGACGTCGCCGAGGCGCCGGTCCTGGTGATCGGCGCGGAGACGAAGTACGCCATCGTCTCCGACATCGACGACACCGTGATCTCCACGATGCTGCCGCGCGCGCTGATCGCCGCCTGGAACACCTTCGTCGTGCACTCCAGCGCCCGCCGTGCCGTCCCCGGCATGGCCCCGCTCTACCGCGAGCTGCAGGAGGTCTTCCCCGGCGCCCCGGTGATCTACCTGTCCACCGGCGCCTGGAACACCTACTCCACGCTCACCCAGTTCCTCGCCCGCCACAAGTACCCCCTCGGGCCGCTGCTGCTCACCGACTGGGGTCCCACCAACACCGGCTGGTTCCGCTCCGGGCAGGAGCACAAGCGCTCCAACCTGCGCCGCCTGTGGCAGGAGTTCCCCGACATCCACTGGCTGCTCATCGGCGACGACGGCCAGCACGACCCCAAGCTCTACAGCGACTTCGCCGAGGACCACCCGGACGTCGTCGAGCTCATCGCCATCCGCGAGCTGACCCCCGCCGAGCAGGTCCTGTCCCACGGTCTGCCGGTCTCCAACGAGGAGCTGCAGCCCATCGAGCGGATCAACGCGACCACCCCGGTCTACCGCGCCCCCGACGGCTACGGCCTGTGGCGCCGCCTCAAGAAGCAGTACCGCCTGCGCGACATCGGCGCCCACGACCACCCGGACGTGACCGACCCGCAGGTGCACGCCGAGGCGCTCGCCGAGCAGCCCGACCGGGACGACCAGAACCCGCTCTGACGCCATGCCCGAGCTGCCCGAGGTGCAGGCCCTCGTCGACTTCCTCGCCGAGCGGCTGGTGGACGACGCGATCACCCAGGTCGCCCTCGGGTCCTTCTCGGTGCTCAAGACCGTCGACCCACCGCCCCAGGCCTTCGAGGGGGCGGTGGTGTCGTCGGTGTCCCGGCACGGCAAGTTCGTCGACGTCGACTGCGACGGGCTGCACCTGGTCTTCCACCTCGCCAAGGCCGGCTGGCTGCGGTGGTACGACGAGCTGCCCGGCACCACCGTGCGGCCCGGGAGGTCGCCGATCGCCCTGCGGGTGGGGCTGCTCGGCGGCGGTGGCTTCGACCTGACCGAGGCCGGCACCCGGAAGTCCTTGGCGGCCTACATCGTCCGCTCCCCGCAGGAGGTGCCCGGCATCGCGCGGCTGGGGCCCGACCCGCTCGCGCCGGAGCTCACCCAGGACGCCTTCGCCGGGCTGCTCGCCGGACGCAGCGTGCAGATCAAGGGGCTGCTGCGCGACCAGTCCGTGATCGCCGGCGTGGGCAACGCCTACAGCGACGAGGTGCTGCACGTCGCGCGACTGTCGCCCTTCGCCCAGGCCTCGTCGCTGGACGACGACGCCGTCGCGCGGCTGTATCGCGCGCTGCGCGACACCCTCGCCGCCGCCGTGGTCGCCGCGTCCGGCAGGCCCGCCGACCAGGTCAAGGACGCCAAGCGCGCCGGGATGCGGGTGCACGGGCGGACCGGCGAGCCCTGCCCCGAGTGCGGCGACACGGTGGCAGAGGTGGCCTTCGCCGACCGGTCGCTGCAGTACTGCCCCACCTGCCAGACCGGCGGCAAGCCTCTCGCCGACCGGCGGATGTCCAAGCTCCTCAAGTGACCTCGCTCGTTCCCCCCGCGCTCGCGGCTCCGCCGGCCCGACCGTCTCCCGCCGGGTGGCCGGTGTGGGAGGCTGACGTGCATGGGTATCCCGACCGAACGCCAGGACGACGTCCCCCAGATCAGCCGCGACCAGCTCGCCGACGACGCGGTGATCCTCGACGTGCGCAACCAGGACGAGTGGGACCTCGGGCATGCGCCCGGCGCCATCCACATCCCGCTGCCGCAGCTCGAGGCGCGGGTGGGCGAGCTGCCCGCGGGGCGTCCGCTCCCGGTGACCTGCCGCGGCGGCGGGCGGGCGGGTCGCGCCACGGCCTGGCTGGTGGAGCAGGGTGTCGACGCCGCCAACCTCACCGACGGCATGCTCGGGTGGAAGGCCGCCGGTCGTGCCCTCGTCGACGAGCAGGGTGGTCAGCCCGACGTGCAGTGACCGACGTCCGCGACCTCCCGGCACGCCCGCGGGCGCCCGTGCACGCCCGCGTCGCCCGTCCACGTCGGCGCTCGCAGCGCACTCGACTCACGTCTTCGGCCCGCAGACGCGTCGTTCCTGAGCCGGGGGCGGGATGCGGATCGGGCCAGAGACGACGATGAGGCCCTGTGCCGGAATCTCGTCCTGAGGACAGATTGCGGCATACGACCTCATCGGGGGGCCCGGATCAGGCGTCGTGGTCCTCGTCGGCCTGGCCCGCGCGCTGCTCGCTGAGCACGGTGCGGATCTCGCCGGCGTCGGCGCCCGCGGCGCGCTGGGACCGTACGTGCCGACCGGTCTCGCCGGTCTCGTCCGCCGCGGCGTCGGTGAGCTCGCGCATCCGCTCCTCGGCGGCGTCCGCGTGCTCACGCTCGCGCTCGTCGGCGACGGCAGCCGCGTGGCCGGCCTCGCGGGCCTGCTTCTCGCGCAGCGCGCCCATGCCCCAACAGTCGATGACGCCGGTGAGCGGGTCGGGCCGGGGCACCTCGATCGTCGTGGTGAGCGAGGTCAGGGTGGGCTCGGGCGGTGTCGAGCCGAAGCCGAAGCGGACCGGCGGGTCGATGCGTCCCAGCTCGCCGAGATCCGTTCCGCTCCAGGAGGCCTGGGCGGCGGTGACGAGGTGCAGGTCCGTGGCGCCATACGTCGCCTGCAGCCCGTTGGCGGTGGTGCCGCGCGTGCGGACGCCCTGCTGGACGGCGCGCGCGATCGGGTCGGTGACCTTGCTGAACCAGCTCGTGCGCTGCAGCCCGGAGGGGGCCGCCGCGAGGGCCTTGCCGAGAGCCGGACGCTTGCCGATGGTCGCCCGCAGGCGCAGGGGGCCGGCGGTGACGACCAACGAGCTGCCGGACATGGCGGCGTCGACGGGCACGACCTGGACCTCGTCGAAGGTGTAGAGCTGACCGACGGTCTCGGCGACCTCGGCGGTCGGGGCCAGCAGGACCCGGTGCCCGTCGCCGCGCTCGACCATCACGTCGGTGAAGGCGCCGAAGGGGGACTCGGTCCAGCGACCGACCACCACGCGGGTGCCCTCGGCGAAGCCGAGCCCTGCGATCTGGCCGGTGAAGGCATGCGTGCCGGAGGGGAGAGTCATGGTGCCACCCAGGTGAATTCGTTGCCGAAGGGATCGCGCATCCAGGTGCGCGCGGGGTCAGGGTTGTCCTCGTCGCACATCGTCGCACCCAGGAGCAGCAGGACGTCGGGTGTCTGCGCGGTGATCGCGAGGCGCATGGAGTTGAAGTCGCTCTTGGGGCGGGTCTCGCGGGCGAAGACGATGGACTCGAAGGGCGCCCCGGGGATCGGCTCGATGAACGCGATCGCCGGGTCCTCGGGCACGGGGTGCACCTTGGTGTCCAGCACCCGGCCCCACCAGGCGGCGTTGGCCTCGGGGTCGGGGGAGTCGACGACGACCTGGTACATCCGGCGCCGCTCGGACGGCCGCACCACCACGCCGAGCTCGCGCTGCTCGGGGTCGAGGGCGATGTCCCAGGGATAGCTGTGCCGGTCGACGATCGACCCGCCCGCCTCGACGAGGGTGTCGGTGTCGGCGGCGTAGATGTCCAGGTGGACGCGTCGGTGCTGGTCGGCGCGGTGCGGCACCGGGCGGATCCACACGGTGTCGGTGGGGTCCTCGCCGAGCAGGCCGTAGCCGTCGGCGCCGTACGCGACCATGCGGAGCCCGAGCGCGCGCGACCAGAAGCGGGCGAGCTTCTCGGTGTCGCGGGCGTCGATCGTCAGGTCTACGTAGCGGGCCAGGGCCATGGGGCTCAACCTACAAGCCAGGTCCGCGGGTGTGGGGATGTCTGGACCGGCATACGGATGTCTGGGTGTGTCTAGTCACCGTCCGAGAACACGTGAGACGAGTCGATGCGACACGATCCAGCTGTATGACGACATCTGCGGTCGGACCTAGAGATGCGCATAGGCTCCGAGCGTGGACCCGATCAGGAACCCCTATGCCCCCGGTGCCGGACAGCGACCCCCCGAGCTGGCGGGGCGCGACGAGCAGCTGAAGGCCTTCGACGTGGTGCTGGAGCGGGTGTCGCGCGGACGCCCGGAGCGCTCGATCGTGCTGACCGGGCTGCGTGGCGTCGGCAAGACCGTCCTGCTCAACGCGCTGCGCTCGGCCGCGGTCCGCGCGAAGTGGGGCACCGGCAAGCTGGAGGCGCGCCCGGAGCAGCGGCTGCGGCGCCCGCTCGCCTCCGCGCTGCACACCGCGGTGCGCGAGCTCGGCCACCCGCAGGGCGAGGACGTCGACCAGGTGCTCGGCGTGATCAAGGCCTTCGCCCAGCGCGACGTCGACCCCAAGGCCAAGCTGCGCGACCGGTGGAACCCAGGCATCGAGGCGCCCGCCGTCACCGGGCGGGCAGACTCGGGCGACATCGAGATCGACCTGGTCGAGCTGTTCACCGACTGCGCCGGGCTGGCCGCCGACGTGGGGCGCGGGATCGCGGTCTTCATCGACGAGATGCAGGACCTGCACCCCGAGGACGTGTCCGCGCTGTGCGCCGCCTGCCACGAGCTGTCCCAGCAGGGGGCGCCGCTCATCGTGGTCGGCGCCGGGCTGCCGCACCTGCCCGCCGTGCTGTCCGCGTCGAAGTCCTACTCGGAGAGGCTGTTCCGCTACAACCGCATCGACCGGCTCTCCCGGGCCGCCGCCGACCAGGCCCTGCAGGCGCCGGCCGAGTCGGAGGACGCGGCCTTCGAGGAGGACGCGCTCGCCCAGATGTATGCCGTGACCGGCGGCTATCCCTACTTCATCCAGGCGTACGGCGCGGTCGCGTGGGACGTGGCGCCCGCCTCGCCGATCCGGGTGGAGGACGTGCGCGTCGCGGCACCCGCGGCCGAGGAGGAGCTGGCCGTCGGGTTCTTCGGGTCCCGCTACGAGCGGGCGACGCCGGCGGAGCGGGAGTACCTGCGCGCGATGGCGGACGCCGCGGTCGCCGAGCGGGAGGCGGGTCGCCCGCTCGACGAGACCGAGTCCGTGGCGACCTCGGCCGTGGCCACGCTGCTCGGCCGCAAGCCGCAGTCCTTGTCGCCCGCTCGGGACGCGTTGCTGAAGAAGGGGCTGATCTACTCCGGGGAGCGGGGGCGCATCGCGTTCACGGTGCCGCACTTCGGGAGGTATCTGCGCGCCCATGCCGGCGACGACTGATGTTGTTGTCCGGGATCGAGTGATTCTGTCCTTTTCAGGGTGTCCGGACGAGCAATCTGTCACAGACCGCTTCTACTGACGGGTAATCCGTCACTTTGACCTCGTTGGACGAAGATTCTGTCCATCTGGGGCCTGTCCTGAGCACGAGCCGCCACGAAGATGCAAGGACAAGTTGAGGGTTTGCGGAGTTGGCTACCCTGCGTGACGGGTGGCGTGCGTCGCGAGGCGTGCGTCACGCGGCGGCCAAGGACCCGTCACGACGGCGGGAGGGTGTCAGCGTCTGGTCGGGCAGTGCTATGTGAACACACCTCTCAATTCGCGGGGAGCGTGATCAGCCTGCGCCTTTCGCGCATCTGTTGGCCCTCAACCAGGACCTCGCGGGCCGGTGTTGACCTGCCTCAAGCCCCCACTGCAGTTGGGTCGGTCACCGGTCAGAACAGCTCTTCCCACTCGCCGAGTGCCTGCTGCCTCTGCTCCTCGATGTACTGGATGGTGGCGTCTGCAGACTCGTGGAGGGCGGCATAGCGGGCATTGCCCCGCACCTCGTGGGCCAGCTTGGTGATGGGATCGAGCTCGTCGCTCGCCCCGTGGGGGTCGATTGTCCACGACATCGGCGCCATGGCGCTGCGAACGGCGTACAGCACGCGTCGTTGGTCGCGCGGGTCGAGATGAGTCGCGGCATCGAGGACAGCGAGAGCAAGTTCGGGGTCGCGCAGAGGCCAGCTGCCCAGGCTGGAGAGGGAAGTCAGCGCGGCCGTGAAGGCCTCCCCGTCGCTGAGGGTTCGCATCCGGGTGGCGAATCCGCCCCGGATGTCCTCGGGGAGGGGGAGCGTGGCGACGTGACTGATGAACGGCGCAGCGGCGTGAGGGTCGCCGTGGAAGGCCAGGGTCATCACGTCGTCAAGGTGTTCACCAAGGTGCTGGACCAGGTCGTGGTCGAGTCCGGTCCCGTAGGGCTGGTGGTGCGCTTTGCAGATGTCGATGACACGGGCGGGATCCCGCTGGAGGAGGGCGATCGCGAGGGCGGACAGGTGCGGGTAGCCCGGCCCGACCGCCTCCAGGAGGGCTAACACGTTGCCGAGGCCTTCCTCGTCCAGGGCGGACACCCATGCCGGCAGCTCAGGCGCAACGCTCTCGAGGGCTGCTTGCGCCCCGTCGACCGTGGGATGGGCGGAGAGGAGCCGTGCCAGCCCCCGTGAGGGTACGTCGCGGACCTCGTTCGCCAGCGCCCGGACCGCTTCGTCGCGGACGCCTGGGTCCTCGTCCCCGAGAAGCGTTTCAAGCACTTGGCCGCTGCGGGGATCAGACGTGTGCCCCCAGGTGATTGCCCGCGCTGTCTCACGACGCAGAGAGACTCGCATGTCGCCGAGGCGTGGCTCGAGCCAGTCGAAGAAGTCCGCCGCGTCGGCGGTGAGCCACGCGTTCATCAGACTGGCTGCCCCAGCGTCGAGGTAAGGGTGCTCGCACTCCGCCAGCGCCCTGGTCAGGTCAGCAGCCTGAGTTGCGGGGGCTGTGGTGGCGACATGTACCCAGAGCGGGAACGCCTGGACATGGCCAGCTCCGGCAGCCGCGGCGATGTCCTGCGCCGCGACGCTCAGAGTCTGGATCCCCTTCGCGCTGCCCAGCTCGAGGAGAGCCTTTGATGCGGCTTGCACCGCCTGGTCTGAGGCCTTCCGTAGGGCCTGCAGCTCTTCCTTGATGGTTGGGCGGGCGCGTTCCTCGGCGATGAACTCCTCGAGGGTTGGCAGGGGCATGCCTCGCCGGGACTGGAGACGGCGGTCGTGCAGGAGGTTGTTTCCCCTGAGCAAAACCTCAGCCCAGTCGTCGCCGCAGATGTTGTCGAGCTGCGTGGCGATCTCCAGGGCCCGCAGACCCACGACAGGGGTGCCTGACCATCCGACGACTGCGGCGAGGTCGCGGCGAGCGAGCCGACGTATGGCCGGGCTCGTGCCTTCGGAGAGGAGAGCCGCTACCAGGTCGAGGGTCGCATGGTCGTCGTCTTGCCAGGCAGCCTCGTAGTGGCGGGCGGCATCCACGTCGTCGAAGTCGTCGCCTTGTGTCGCGCGGCGGGCGCTCTCCACCAGGATCTTGACCAGCTGGGTGGCGGCCAGGGGCGGCATGCGGCCGATGGTGTCCTTGGCCATGGCCCGGATCTCGTCTCGGGCCTCGCGCGTCTGCGAGGGCGAGACGAGCCTTGTTCCCCACACGACGCGCATCTCGTCGACCAGCTCGGAGTACCGCTCTGTCTTGGACATCAGGGCCTTGCACAAGGGCAGCAGCAGCTGCAGGTGCTCGGGTGCTGTGGTGGCTGCGGTCCGCCGGACCCAGGCCGCTACCGGCTGCGGGTCACGCGTGCCCCCGCTCGGGGTGCTGGGTCTGCCGAGCTGGTCGACCATCGTGTTGATGACAGATTCAGCGCCGGTGCTCTGCATCCGGGGATGCGTCGCGACGCGCCACGCCGCGTCGAGGACTCGCTGAAGCAGGCTGCTCTCCGTGGCGGCGCACCGGCACAGGAGTGAAACGGCAGAGGTTGCGACAACCAGGGCATCCGGCTCGGCGAACAGGTGCGCGATCTCGTCACCACCTTGCTCGTCCGTGGTCGACGCGGCCTGCAGGGCGCGATCGATGAGCTCGAGCAGGGAGTCCGCGAGCCTGCGAGGCTGCATCTGGGGCAGCGCGTCGAGCTTGGTGAGTACCTCGGCGGTGTCCCACCACCCCTCTGCGCGCAGGTGATCGGGCACGGTAGACCAGATCGCGTCGAGGGCTCCGTCCGTGCCCTGCTCGCGCAGGCGCCAGTCCAGAGCGCACAGGCTGACGAAGACAGGCCATCCGCCGATCGGACCAAGCTCTTCCCACAGGGTTCGGACGAAGCCTGGGGCGTCGAATCTCGCCTCTAGCTCCAGGGCGTAGTCGCCTACGATCTCGGGCACGACCTCGAGGCGGTCATTGACGCGCTCGAGCAGCCCGCTGGCCTCGAGCTCGGCAAGCAACGCGACGCGCAGGCTACGTCCGACGTCCGCGAAATCGAGAGCAGCCTCGGCCGCGACCTTCAGATCCGTGCGCGCCGTGCTCAGGGCGTGCAGGGCTGCCAGCAGTCGCTGGACCTGCGGACGGGAAACTCCGTCCACGACGGGGAGCCAAGCCTCGAAGTGACGCGAGACCACCCTGTCGCGCAGGTCTTCCTGAACGGCCAGCGCTCCGGCGAGCTTTCCCTGGCGGAACAGGTCGATGGCGTGAACCGGGAGGTAGGGCTCTTTGCGAGCCTGCTGTATGAGCCATCTACGGAAGGCAGTTGGCGCCCCGTAGTCCGAGCCGGCCAGCATCGCGTCGACCAGTCTCCGGGACTGCGCCTGCTGGAGGCGTTGCAGGGGCACGATGACCCAGGAGACCGCACCACCCGTGTTGGCGGTGACAGACCTGCGCAACTGGTCGACGGCCTGCGGGCGCGCGCTCATCAGCAGTCGTAGACCTGGATGGGTCAGTGCCTGGTTGACCAGCTGCTCCACCACGTGAGGGTGGCGGTGTGCGTCATCGACGTAGACGACGCATGGCTCGTCCAAGGCCGACAGGACGTACCCGTTGAGGGTGTCCACGCTTTCGACGACCCAGATGGGCAGATTGGGCTGGGCGGCGGTGATGCGGAGCAGGGCTTCGGTGCACAGACGGGTCTTTCCTCGACCTCCAGGGGCCGACACGAGGAGAGCGCTCCTGCCCTGGGAGCCAAGAGCCCACTGCTCGATCTGTTCCACCTCGGCGGCGCGCCCGATATGCACTCCGGCATGCTGGCTGGGATCAGTCAGAATCCGGCGATTCGCGTACTCGTCGAGGCGGGTGAGGCCGAACGTCGCCCCAGACAGAAGCCGCTCGATGTCCTCAGCGACGCGAGTCTGGGATGCCAGGACCAGGTCCACCTGCGAGATGAGGGCCGCTGACTCCTGGAGCAGGCGTGTGGCCGCTTCGTTCTGAAACCGGGGGCTCGACTTCATGAACTCGGCGAGCTTGTCCACCGCGTGCTTAAGGAGCAGGTCGAAGGCCTGCTGTGCGGCTTCACCACCGAGGCTGCGTCGCCGAGCAGCGCCGGCGCGAGCCGCAGAACGGTGAAAGTCTTCAGGGTCCACGACCGCGTCCAGCGCGTGTGCGTGTCCCATCCGTTCGAGCACCGCGGCTACCTCCAGGCAGGCTGCCTCCCAGTCGTTGGCCTGGATGCTCGCGAACTCGCTCTCGCGGAGACCCTCCAGGTCCTTGCTGATCTGGTGGTGGAACGGGGTGGTCCGCAGTCGCCCGCGGAACCCCAGGGTCGAGCCGGCTCCCATGACGTCAGCAATGGCATCTGCGCTGTCGCTGTGACCGGTCGCGCGCAGAGCGAGCTTCGCCATCGTCGCGACCAGCGTCAGTGTCGTCGCGTCAGGCATGGGTCCCACCCGGTGCCCGAGCCGGAGCCGTTGGCGCCTTGGAGCTGTGGGACGACGCCTTCGCTGCGGTCCGGCTCATTCGTCGTCGGCCCGAGACCGAGCGTTGGGCCCGCTGGGGAAGCGGCGCAGGGCCCAACGGGTGTGGGAGATGCGGGAGGCGAACGCTCGACGCTGGGCCGTGCTGGTGCTGGGGTCGTCCACGACGGCCGACAGGGTGTCGAGGTCTCTCTGCAGGCGCTTCTGGATGCGGGCAGTGTCCACTCGGCACTGGGTGCAGCAGTACAGCGGCTGACGACCCCCTTGGGGGCTCCATGAGCAGGTGTTGGTGCACGTGGGGTTGAGACACCGCATCACGGTGGGTGGTGCGGGGCTGCGGCGAAGGGCAGCAGGGGCGGCGACCGTGAGGGCGGCTGTCTCGGGCTGCTTCTTCATCGACTCTCCCAGGGCGGCATGTATGCCGGTGTTATGGATTCTTTGAGGAGATACGAATGTATACCCCTATACATCATTCCTTGCCTACCCCTATACATCATTCCTGCGGTGGTTGACCCCTTCCCTCGTGGTTGAAACCGGCGCCGTGGGGGCCTTCGACCGCCAGAGGAGCTGCTGGGCGGGCGCATGCCGTACGGGCCCAGGGGTGGTTCTGAAGAGACGTTCGGTCATATGCTGCGAGAGCCCCTGCCGCCACCGCCGGGTCGACCGGTGCCAGGCAGGTCAAGGGGGCCCAGCGCGCCGCGGGTTCGGATCCGACGGCCACGACAGAGAGGTGAGCGCCAGCAGCCAGGGCACAGGAGGGCGTCACTGGGAGCCCGTCGACCAACCCCAGACATGCGCAGAGCCGGGCGGCAACCCGGCTCGTGCGTGGTCCAAGCGCTCTGAGAAGCGCTCAGCAGTCTCATCCCCTGTGCGAGGAGTTCTTCGTATGCCATCTTGGCGGCCTGTCGTGGCGTCTGTCAACGCCCGACGACCCTGGTCGGAGCGTCGGTGAACGCCCCGGACCGGGCGGTCTCGCATCGTCGCGGGACGCGGGTGACATATCTGCCTGCCCTGCAGGGCCCCCGAGCCCCGTGGGAGCAGGTGCTGGCGCTGTCGCAGGACTGCGTCGCTCTCGAGAAGGTGGGTGCGGCCGCGTGGGTGTCGACCCGTTGCCTGCCCGAAGATGGCCGTGACCCTGCCGTACACCAGCACGAAGCCCGCACCCTGGCCGAGTGCCGGGTCAGCGCCCTGGCGAGCGTGCGCCGGCCTGCGTCGTACCAGGGGATGACCAACTCCATCGGCCGGATGTGCCTGCCCAGTCTCCACGTGGACGGGCATGCGGGGTGGTATGAGTCCCGCAACGAGCAGGACAACTACCGTGACCTGCTGCTGGCTCGCCCGGTGGTGGACATGTCCACGCAGGCGATGCGCCTGGAGTGGGCGTTGCCCGGCGGCGTCCGCTCTCACGTCCCCGATGCCCTACTGCGGTCCCGGGACGGTCGGATCACTCTGGTGGACGTCACCCGCCGCGCCCGGTTGGAAGACCCACGGTTGGTGGCCGTGCTGGTGCTGACGCGCGCCACGGCGGACGCGTTGGGCTGGCGGTACGAGGTGCGTACGGAGCTGACCCCCCAGCGCCGCCGCAACGTGTCCTTCGTCTACTCCCACCGCCACGTCCCAGACCACCTGCCTGCGGACTGGGCGGCCCGGATCCAGGGGCTGGGCTCCACCACGCAGCTGCGCGGCGCTGCCGTCGCGCTGGGCACCCGCACGGCCCCGGCGTACGCCGCCGTGTTCCACCTCGTGGCTCGACGCCACCTGTTCCTCGACCTTGACAGCCCCCTGACGGCGGATGCCCCCGTGAGCACCCGCCCCTTCCCTCCGAGGAGGACCCAATGCCTGCCGGCACATTGACCCTTGCCGCTGACGACCGCGAGCCTGGCCCCGGCGAGGTGCTCAGGGCGGGAGCACGAGTCGTCCTGGACGGTCGAACCTTCACGATCGCCTCGTTCGACAGGACCCCGGGCGCCCGACTCGAGGTGGTCCTGGACACCGGCGACGGGTTGTGGCGGATGCCGGTGGTCGAGCTGTGGACCCGGCTCTCAGCCCAGAGATCGCCCCTACCAGCGCCCACCGACGACGAGACGCCCCGCTCGGCGCTGCTGGCGGCATGCGACCCGGACAAGCAGCGCTACTACCTGGACCTGTACGCCGACGTGCTGCAGATCCTGACCGGGAGCATGCGCGGAAACCTGGCGGCCGACATCGCCGATGGACGCGCGAACCCCGACTACGACCCGCACACCACCAGCCAGGCGCAGCGCCTGGAGCGCAAGGCCAGGGAGCGGAGGCGACGCGGGGTGAGTCCCTCGTCGATTCGTGCGCTGCGCCGCAAGGTTCAGCAGGCCCAGCGCCACGGCATCGACGGCCTCATCCACGGCAACACCAATCCTCCTGGCGCACCCCGGCGGACCGCCGAGCCGCAGGTCTTGCAGATCGTCCAGGAAGTCCTGGCCTCTCAGCCGCAGCGCGCGAAGACCTCCCAGGTCACGCTGCTGCGCCTGATCCGGGCCCGGCTCCTTCGAGACGGCGTGGAGACGAAGCTCTCCGACTACCGCCTCAAGCAGCTGATCGGGGAACACTCGCGCGCGATGGACCTGCACCTGGAGGCCAAGGGTCGTGAGCGGGTCGCGCTCAAGCCGCAGGTGGTGTACGGATCGCGCGTGGTATCGCGCCCCGGCGAGGTCGTGCAGGTCGATGCCACCACGACCAACATCCACGTCTTCGACCCCAGGTGCGGGTGGATCCGTGCGGTCGTGCTGACGGCGATCGACGTGTTCAGCCGCTGCATCCTGGCGCTGCGTGTGGTCACGAACGCACCTACCTCACGCGACGTCGCCATGCTCGTGTGGGACATCGGCCGTCCCGTCGTGACCCGGTCCGGGTATCCATACGAGCTGGTCCACCACCATGGTGTCCCCCGCCTGATCGCGGTGAACAGCGACCCGTGCGACCCGGAGGAGCAGGAGTTGGAGCGGATCGGGATCAAGCCGGCCCTGACTCCGAGCGTGATCGTCATGGACCACGGCAAGGAATTCGACTCGGTCCACCTGATCTCCGCGCTGGCCCGGGTCGGCATCGACATCGACTTCTGCGGACCTCGGGCGGCGCACGCCAAGGGCGTGATCGAGTCGTTCCACAACGTGCTGCGCGAGATCCAGTCACTGCTGCCGGCTTACAAGGGCGCCAACGTCAACAACCATCCCAGGGGGGTGGAGGACCTGGCCACCCTCACTGCCCAGGACCTGCGTGACGCGCTCTGGGAGTACATCCTGCTGATCTACCACCACACGAGTCACGCAGGCCTGTCGGCCGCGCACCGCAGCGATGTCGCCCTGTCCCCGGCCCTGGTGTGGTCGGCCTACCTGAGCTCTGGTGGCTCCCTGACCACGCCCCGAGACCCCTACCTGTACGTCGAGCTGCTGGCCACCAAGTCGTGCCTGGTCCAGGCGTACGGCGTCAACGTCAACGGCCGCACCTACAACTCCACCGAGCTGCAGGCGATGCGCCCCCTGGTGGCGGCCGGAGCCGGAGTGCGCGCCCGGAAGGTCCTGGTCCACTACGACCGCTGGGACGTCAGCAGGGTCTACCTGCGCCACCCCCAGACCCGCGGTTGGCTCTGCGTCCCCCGCACCGGGGAAGAGTCCTGGTCGCGGTTGCCCTGCAGCGACATGTTCGATCGCGCGTTGCGCCAGCACCTGCTGGCCGGCGACGTGCGTCCGCTGACCGGGCCCGAGAGCAATCACAGCGCAGCGGAGTTCATCAACCGGTGGAACGCCCAGGGCTTGGCCGAACGCAACCAGGACCGCATCCTGGCGATCGAGGCGGGGCGGGCCCGGGACTACGCCCACGACCTGGCCGACGCGCCCCCCGAGGTCCGGGAGCTGGCCTTCGGCGGCGCCGAGGACGACACCGTCATCCAGGGCGTCGTCATCGACGCGGACGCGGACAGCGACGAGCTCCTCGACGCAGACCTGGACGCGGACCAGGAGGAGGAAGAGATCGACCTCGAAGCCCTGGGCCCCTACGAGCCGGACCAGGACTGGTACAGCACCGAGGAACAGGCATGAGCACCTTCAGCGCCAGCGACCCGCTCACCTGGCACCCTCACCACCAGGCCCTGACCCGCAGGCGCCGCCCCCGCGCAGGCGACCCCCTGCAGGACTTCCTCGACTGGAACCTCGCCGTCGGCCCCGTCCGGACCGACGACACCGACAAGGTCCGCGACGCGATCCTCCAGACCCAGCGGCGCAACGCCCGCGAGGCCCTGACCCCCCGCTGGGTCGTCATCGTCGACGGCCCACCGCTGTCCGGGAAGAGCTGGGCAGTCCTGAGGCACGCCGTCGAACGCACCGCCGAGGTCTACGAGGCGCTCGGCCCCGACGACCTGCTGTGCAAGCCACGACCCTGGTTGTACACCGAGGCCGCGAACCATGCCGGCCTGGCCGGGATCGCCAAGGCCCTCCTGGACCAGAGCGGCGTTCCCGCCGGCACCAGCGAACGCGGAGCCATGGGATACCTGGCCGCCCTCAGGCGCGGAGCCGCCCTGGCGGGCGTGGAGGGATACATCGTCGACGACGCCCACGGCATGCTCGGGGCACGCTCACGGAACTCCACCACTTTGGCCACCGCCCTGAAAGGCCTGATCACCGGTGTCCCCGCGACCGGGGTCATCGTCGGCGCCAACCTCGCCCAGGACCAGATCCTCACAGGCACCACCGGCGACCAGGTCCGGCTGTCCGGGAAGTTCACCGTCACCTGCGGAGGCTGGCCCATGCCGACCCGCACGGAGCCAGCCAGCTGGGGGCGGCTCGGGCAGGCGCTGCACCGCGCACTTGCATTCCCTCGCGGCCCCGACCAGAGCCGCCTGCAGCACCTGAGCACCCTCACGACACTGGCGGAGGGGTCCATGAACAGGCCGGGCCTGGCCATCGCCTGGGCCAAGGAGGCCGCCGAGTACGCCGTGAGCACTGACACGGTCCTGGACGCACGCGCCTTGTACGCCACCCAGCGATGCATCACCCACGCCGGCGCCGCCACCACGCCCCCGACAACGCCCGGCCAGCAGAGCAGGGGTCGGCGATGAACGCGCTGGCCCTACGCGTCCTACCAGCGCGGGACGAGACGTGGCACTCCTACCTGACCCGCACGGCCGACGCCTACGGCGTGACCACGGCGGCCCTCGCGGACCAGATCGGCGTCCGTCGACGAGGACGATGGCCGGGCTTCTACGGCGTCGTCGTGTCTCCCGAGATGGCCGCGTCCGCCGCTGACCGGCTCAACATCACCGCCACAGCCGTACGGGACATGCACCTGGGCCGATACGACCAGATCGCCTTCGACCTGACCGGCCTCGACGACCCGGCCCCCACACGGATCGGGGCCACCCGCCGCGTGGTCAACCAAGGGTGGGTGCACCTGGGCGGCACCAGGTTCTGCCCCGCCTGCCTTGCCGGTGACGGCGTATGGCGGCTTCAGTGGCGGATCCCCTGGATCACCGTCTGCCCCGACCACCACCGCTGGCTGGAGCACCAGTGCCCCGGCTGCGGGGGCACCCCCGGTCTCTACACCACGCTGCACGCCACCGCCCCCAGCCGCGCAACCGCAGTCCCGGACACCACCCGCTGCGACCTACCGGTGGGCGCCGGGGTGTGCGGGGCAGACCTGACGACCCTGCCCCCGCGCAACGCACCCGCCCGGGCACGGGCAGCCACCGCCAGGTTCACCACCGCCATCACCACGGGCCGGGGCCACTTCGCGGGCCAGGACGTGACCAGCCTCCAGGCGCTGAGGGCCTGGCAAGCCGCGATCGGCCTGGCCATCGCACTCGGCGGCGCGACCCCACCCCCGGGGTGCGCAACCACCGCTGGGGCGCCCCACCGCGCGACCCCCTCACCGTGGACGAACTCGTCACGGCCGCCACGCCACTGGCCACCGCACCCACCGTCGACGCTGCCGCCGACGTCCTCATGGCCTGGTGCCGACGAGCCGGCATCAGCACTCCTCACGCCTCCACCTTCAACCGAGCCACCCAACCCGCATCAGCCCTACGCCCAGTGACCACCGCGGTCCTGGCACGCAGCGGTCGAGCGCACGCACTGCTCGCGCGAGCCCAGCAGGACGCCCTCACCGCCCTACCCGTCCTGCCCTGGACCGTCGACGACATACCCCAGGTCGCCTGGGCGTGCGCGCTGCCGCCCCATCGTCGGGACGACACCCGCCCAGACCAGCTCCTCCAACGGGCCGTCCTGGCGATCATCTGCGCCCGCATGCACACCGGCGCCGACTGGCCCACCAGCGGCGCCCTCCTGGGCTATCCGCCCGACAAGGCCCGCCAATGGACCCGCTACTGCTTCTCCAGCGCATTCCCAGGCCTCAAGGACGACCTCCTGGCAGCCGCACACCAGCTAGCAGCGGTCCTGCCCACCCAGACGACACCCGACGCCTGGCAGCACCGGCCCGAAGTGCCCAACGCACACGGCATGGGCGCCCTGCGCCACGCGCAGACCCCCGCATGCCGACACGACGACCCCACCAGCCCCTGGTGCCCCTGCGCCCCGCCCACCCCCAGGAACACCCGTGCCCAAGAACAGTGACCTCAACGACCAGCCCCGCCCCTACCCCCTGCGGATCCCCCCTCTCCCCGGCGAAGCCTGGCCCGGCTACCTCGACCGCGTCGCCGCCCACTACGGCGTGACGCCCCCAGCGCTCGTCAGCCCTATCAGCCGGCGATGGGCTGAGCGCCTCACCCGCCCCCTCAACAGGTGGACCAGCGGCCTGGCCATTACCCTAGACACCGCCGCCGCCGTCGCACAGCTGTTCAACCTCCACACCGACGAGGTCACCGCCATGCACATGCAGGCCGACGCCGGCACCACGCTGACGGTCACACAAGCCGACCTGGACGCATTCGACCCGGTCAGCGGCGACGCCACCCCAAGTCGCAGCGAAAGCCTCGGATGGGTCATCGACCGCGGCGAACCCCGGTGGTGCCCCACCTGCCGGGAACGCAGACCCGACCTGCAGCTCCGCATCTTCCGCTACCCGTGGCTCGTGTTCTGCCCCACCCACCACGACACGCTGCAACCCCTCCCGACCGCAGGTCACGAACCCTGAAGCGTTCGGGTGGCGTGGCCGGGGGTTTGCGGGTCTGAACCGGAAGGATCGGATCCATGCCGAAGAAGTACGACGAGCACACCCGCGCGCGGGCGGTCAGGTTGGTGCGTGAGCAGCGGGCTCACTACCGGTCGCGGACCGAGGCCTGTGAGGCTGTCGCGAAACAGGAAGGCGTCGCGAAGGAAACCCTGCGCCGCTGGGTCGCCCAGGACGACGTCGACACCGGCGCCAAGGCGGGGGTCACCAGTGAGGAACACGCTGAGAACGCTCGCCTACGTGCTGAGGTGAAGAAGCTCCGCGAGCAGGTCGAGATCCTCTCGGCCGCAACGACTTTCTTCGCGGGAGCGCTCGACTCCCGCAAGCGCTGATCATGGACTTCATCGACTCCATGAGGGCCAAGGGGTACGCGGTCGAGTCGGTCTGTCAGGTCCTGACCTCTCAGGGCTGTCAGGTCGCCGCGCGCTCCTACCGTCGCTGGTCAGCAGCGACCCGTGACGACGCCGCCCGGGCACGAATCATCTCGAGCCGGGCCCTGGACCTGGCCTATCTCATGAACGAGATCCATTGCAGCGCCTACCGGTTCGAGGCACGCGCCGGTGAGCGGGGCCGGTGGGTCCTGACGCCCGAAGGCTTGTACGGGCGCCGCAAGATGCACGCCCTGCTCCTGCGCGCTGGGCATGACGTGTCCTACGGGCGGGTCCACACCGCGATGAGCGCATTGGGCCTGGCCGGGGTGCGACGCGGCAAGAAGGTCAGGACCACGATCCCGGGCAAGGACGGTCACCGTGCCGGTGACCTGCTCAACCGGGACTTCACCGCCGACGCGCCGAACACGAAGTGGGTCATGGACTTCACGTATGTCCGCACGTGGGCCGGGTTCTGCTACGTCGCGTTCGTCCTGGACTGCTACTCGCTGCGGATCGTCGGCTGGCACGTCGCATCCACCAAGACGACTCCGCTGGTCATGACGCCCTTGCGGATGGCGGTGTGGGAACGCGAACGCCAGGGCCACCCCGTCGCGCCCGGGCAGCTGGTCTCGCACAGCGACGCCGGCTCGCAGGGCGGATTCAACTGGTCGTCGCAACACCCTGAGCAGGAGGGTGGTGCGGGTCGTGGCGACCGGGCATTGGAGCATGAGGACCGGCGATGTGCCCGAGGGGGTGCGTCGGCAGTGGCGTGCTGATCGGGCGTTGCGGCCGCCGATGCGTTCCCCGGGCCGTCCGCAGCCGTCGCGGGCGGTGCAGCGGGAGTTCTGGCGGGTGATCGCGACGGGGGTCACGACCGCGCAGGCCGCGTTGGTGGTGGGCGTGTCCGTGCCGGTGGGGATGCGGTGGTTTCGTCACGCTGGGGGGATGCCACCGCTGAGTCTTGGTGCCCCGTCCGGGCGGTATCTGTCGTTCGAGGAACGTGAGGAGATCGCGATCCTGCGTGCCCAGGGGGCGGGGGTGCGCTCGATCGCCCGACAGCTTCAGCGCGACCCGGGCACGATCAGTCGTGAGCTGCGCCGCAACGCCGTTACCCGTGGTCATCGGTTGGAGTACCGGGCTGTCGTGGCGCAGTGGAAGGCTCAGGAAGCGGCCAAGCGGCCGAAGGTCGCGAAGATGGTCACGAACCCGCGGCTGCGCGCCTACGTCCAGGACCGGCTCGCCGGGCAGGTCTGCCACCCGGACGGCACGGTCGTGGCCGGCCCGGACGCCGGCGAGTGGAAAGGGTTGAACAAGCCCCGACGCGCTGACCGGCGCTGGTCGAGGGCGTGGAGCCCCGAGCAGATCAGCCAACGGTTGTCGATCGACTTCCCCGATGATGAAGGCATGCGCATCAGCCACGAGGCGATCTACCAGGCGTTGTACATCGAGGGTCGTGGCGCGCTCAGACGCGAGCTGGTGGCCTGCCTGCGTACCGGCCGAGCGCTGCGTCACCCGCGCGAGCGGTCCCGGAACAAGGCCCAGGGACACGTCACCCCCGACGTCGTCCTCAGCCAGCGGCCGCCTGAGGCCGCCGACCGGGCCGTGCCGGGGCACTGGGAAGGCGACCTGATCATCGGGACGGGCCGCTCGGCGATCGGGACGCTGGTCGAGCGGCACAGTCGCGCCACGATCCTGGTCCACCTACCCCGGCTGGAAGGGTGGGGCGAGCAGCCCCCGGCCAAGAACGGCACCTCACTGGGCGGGTACGGCGCCGTCGCGATGAACCAGGCCCTCACGGCCGCGATCAGCGACCTGCCGCAGCAGCTGCGCACGACGATCACCTGGGACCGCGGCAAGGAGCTGTCCGGGCACGCCGCGTTCACGATGGCGACCGGCACCCGGGTGTTCTTCGCCGACCCACACTCGCCCTGGCAGCGGCCCACGAACGAGAACACCAACGGGCTGCTGCGCCAGTACTTCCCCAAGGGCACCGACCTGTCCCGCTGGACCGCGACCGACCTACAGGCCATCGCGTACACCCTGAACAACCGGCCCCGCAAGGTCCTCGGATGGAAGACACCCGCAGAAGTGCTCGGCGAGCACTTACGATCGCTGGAACAAGCCGGTGTTGCATCGACCGGTTGAACCCGCCCAGTACACAAGCCTGGCCTTCACCGAGCACCTCGCCCTCGAAGGGATCGCCGCATCGATCGGCACTGTGGGCGACGCCTACGACAACGCCCTCATGGAATGCGAGATCGGCCTGTACAAGACTGAGTGCATCGCCACCGACGTGTTCCACGACGGCCCATACCGCACCCTGGCCGACGTCGAGTACGCGACCGCCGGATGGGTCTTCTGGTACAACAACGACCGCCTGCACTCAAGCCTGGGACACCGACCCCCGGTCGAGTACGAGAACGACTACTACACCCTCAACCAGCCCCAAGAAGCACTCGCATAGCCCCGGCCACCGCGCCCGAACGCTTCACTGCTGTGTTGCCGGCAAGTCCCACCCGCTCATCGCCAGGCCGACGAGCCTGACGGGCGCCCACCATCGCACTCCACGTGCACGGTTCTGTCGCTCTGAGGGCGGCTGTGGTGCTCTCGCGGCTCCTGGGCGTGGTGGGTCAGCCTGGAAGGCCGCGCCCGGCAGCGCGTCGGCGCCGGGCGGCGTCGATCACGATCCCGCACACGAGAGCGATGGTGGGCGGGACAGGGTTCCACCCACCGGCGGCGAGGGCTGCCTCGCCCCACAGGGCGAACGCGATGCAGACGGACAGGACAGCCCTGGCGTAGAGACCGATCCGAGTCCAGCGAGGCATGGGCTTGTTCATGCATCCATCACCTCACGCCGCACTCTCGTGCGCATCCCACCACCGTCTCGTCCCGAGTCATCCCCTGGTCGCAGAGGTGCCGATCACCCGTCGTGCCGCGAACGATGCCCTGACCTCGTCGACCGGCGCCCCCGAGCGTGTCGATCTCGCGCACCTGCCGCACCTCGCGCGCCGCGCTGCCCCTGATCGAGCGGCCCCCTGAGACGGGTGAGAGTCGGCGTCCCGCTGTCACCGGTCGCGCGACCCGGCGTCGATGCGCCACGGCGGTGGCGTGACACCTGACGAGCTGCGGGCACATCGCGAGGATCGCCGTGCGTCTCAAGGACCACGGCACCCGGCACGGCGCTTTCCACGGCGCGCTCGGCTGTCCCAGCACGGTAATGAGGCGAGCAATATATGATACTGATTATCATTTGAGATGAGGTGATGTGATGGGTAGGTCTGCCACCTGGATGGCAGCCGTCGCGCTGCTGCTGGGGCTGGGTGTAGTGGTTCTTCTGTCGGTGTCGACGGGTCCGCTGCACACGGGTCCGGTTCAGGCTGCCCAGATCGTGGTGGGTCATCTTCTGCCAGGTATGCCGTGGATGGTGGACGGGTCCATCACTGCGAGCCAGGATCAGGCGGTGTGGGGCTTCAGGTTGCCCCGGTCGCTGCTCGCGGCTGTCGCTGGGGGCAACCTTGCCCTTGCGGGGGCGTTGCTTCAGGTCACGGTGCGCAACCCGTTGGCCGAGCCCTACATCCTGGGGGTGTCGGCCGGGGCGGGTCTGGGGGCGGTGGTGGCGATCGTGGCGGGGGCCACCGCGCTGACGGCTGTGACGCTTAACATGATGGCCTTCCTGGGGGCGGTGCTGGCCATCGTGCTCGTCTATGTCCTGGCCCAGGACCAGGGGGTCGTCGTCCCGGCGCGGCTGATCCTTGCGGGGGTCGCGCTGGGATCGCTGCTGTCGGGCGTGACGAACTTCCTGTTGATGACCACCGAGGCGCAGAACATCTACAGCGTCTTGCACTTCCTGCTCGGGTCGGTATCGGCGGCGACGTGGGCCAGTCTGGTCCCGCCGGTGGTCGCGCTCGTGGTCGGGCTGCTGGTGGTGCTTCCGCGTGGGCGGCCGTTGAACGCGCTGCTCGCCGGGGACGAGGCGGCGACCGCGCTGGGGGTCGACGTGCCCCGGCTGCACCGCGCCCTGCTGCTGGTCGCGGCTGTCCTCACGGCGAGCACGGTGTCGGTGGCGGGTGGCATCGGGTTCGTCGGCCTGATCGTCCCGCACGTCGTGCGCATGGTCGTCGGTTCGGACCACCGCCGGGTGTTGCCGCTGACGGTCCTGGGCGGCGCGGTATTCCTCCCCTCGTGCGACCTCCTCGCCCGCAGCGTCGCCGAGCCGGTCGAGGTGCCGCTGGGTGTCCTGACCGCTGTCGTCGGGGCGCCTTTCTTCCTCTGGCTCATGCGACGAAAGGCCGTGTGATGGAGCTCCGGTTCAGCGATGTCCACGTCGAGCTGGGCGGCAACCCGATTCTGGGCGGTGTCGATCTCGTCGTCCCGTCCGGTGAGGTGGTCGGTCTCGTCGGTGCCAACGGCAGCGGCAAGTCCACCCTCCTGCGGGCGGCCTATCGCGTGCATCGACCCTCGAAAGGCACCGTCCATGTCGGCGGTGACGACGTGCACCGGCTCCCTGCCCCCGAGGTGGCGCGCCGGATCGCCGTCATGGCGCAGGAGATCACCAACGACTTCCCCATGACCGTCCTGGACGTCGTCCTCCTGGGGCGGGTGCCTCACCAGCGCGGGTTCGGGGTGGACTCGCCTGCAGACCTTGCCCTGGCCCATGACTCCCTCGCCGAGGTCGGCGCCGCTGGTCTGCACCGACGGGTCTTCTCCTCCCTGTCGGGAGGTGAGAAGCAGCGCGTCCTTCTCGCCCGGGCCTTGACCCAGCAGGCACCCGTCCTGATCCTCGACGAGCCGACGAACCATGCGGACCTGGGCTTCCAGCATGAGCTTCTCCACCTGGTCACCCACCGGGGCGCCACCGTCCTTGCCGCCCTGCACGACGTCAACCTGGCTCTGACCTATTGCCGCCGGGCCGTGGTTCTCGACCAGGGGACGGTATGCGCGGAGGGTCCCGTGGAGTCCGTCCTGACTCCAGCCGTGGTGGACCAGGTGCTCCGGGTGTCGTCTCGTGCCCTGCCGGACCCGCGCGGTGGCACCGTCCTCTCCTTCCGTCGACCCTCTACCCCTACTCGGACCGACCCTGTCCATGAGTTGATCGGAGCGCAGAGCCCATGACGTCCACCTACGACCGCCTGCTGGCGAGGCGATCTCGATGCTTCGGCGCTGTCGCGCTCGCCGGGATCTCGATCCTGCTGACCGGGTGCGGCGGCGCGGTCACCCCCACCGGGTCGTCGGCCTCCTTGCAGGGAGGCCGCTCCCACGTGACCATGTGCGGCAAGGCCGCCACCTATCCCGCTACCGTTCGACGGATCGTCGCTCTCAACCCGGGTCAGGCCGACCTGGTTGCTCGGTTGGGGGCCGGGCGTGCCGTCGTGGGTGTCGCCCAGACGGACGGCCAGCCCGTCCCGCCGTCGGTGAGCTCGGCCGGCGGCAACCCGCGTGTGCTCAGCACCATGGGCCCCCCGGCGCGTGAGGCTCTCCTGGCCGCCCAGCCCGATCTCGTGCTCTCGCCGACGACATACGAGTTCACCGGTGAGAAGGGCTATGCCACGCAGGAGCAGCTCAAGGCAGCGGGGGCATCGACGTATGTCGCGGCGGCCGGCTGCCCCGCTCGCCGATCCACGGCCGAGGTGACCGACCTGCTGAGCGACATCGACGCGCTCGGTGCGATCCTGCACGTCCAGCCGGCCGCTGCCGAGCTGCGTCGCCAGGCCGAGGCACAGCTGCGGGCCGCTGCTGACCGGGCTCGCGGCAAGCCGCAGCCGACCATGGCTCAGCTCTTCGTCGAGGGGGACACCATCACGGCCATCGGTGCCGGGGTCGAGCACAGCATCGGCAAGGCCGCCGGTGGCCGCAGCGTGTTCACCCCCCAGGACCCGGCCTTCGCGTCCTTCTTCGCCGCAGAGGTCTCCCGCGAGACGCTGCTTGCGAAGAATCCCGAGGTCATCGTCTTCGGGACCACCGGACCCGAGCACGAGCGTCGCACCCGGGAGTGGCTGCGCCGGAATCTGCCTGACATCAAGGCTGTGCGTGCCAGCCGGCTCGTGGGCATCCCTGCGGCCCAGCTGCTGCCCGGCACCTGGGGCAATCTTGACGCCGTGACGACCATCAACGCCGCGCTCTACCCGGGCTGAGGACTGTCCGGGGCGAAGCCTCCTTCAGGACCACCGCACGACGCGATGACAGGTGGCGAGGGTCCGCTCCCGGTGGCTGATGACCAGGACGGTGCACCCGAGCCGGGACACCGCAGTCATCACCGCGTCTTCGGCGGCGGCGTCCAAGGAGGCCGTCACCTCGTCGAGGACCAGGATCGCAGGATCCAGCAGCAGCGCCCGGGCCAGGCAGACCCGCGCTCGCTCGCCTCCGGACAAGGTTGCCCCGCCCTCGCCCAGGAGGGTGTCCAGGCCGTCGGGGAAGGTCGCCCGCGTCAGGGGCAGGCCGGCTCGTGACAGGGCGTCGGTCAGCTCCTCCGGCGATGCCTGCCACGCGCCGAGGCGCAGGTTGTCGGCCAGGGTCCCGTGCACCAGGGGGGCGTCCTGCTCGACCAGCTGCACCACTCGTGGCCGTTCGTCGTCCGGGATCCGGGCCGGGGGTCGCCCCGCGACGAGCACCAGGCCCTCGTCCTGCTCCCACAGGCCCACGAGCAGCCGCGCCAAGGTGGACTTCCCGATGCCCGACGGGCCCGCGATGCCCACATGCTCCCCCGCGCCCAGGTCGAGGTCGGGCACCCGCACCCGGGACCGGTCGCCGAGCCTGACGACCGCCCCACGCGTGACCACGGCTCGCCGGTCCGCCTCCGCCGGCACCTCTGGGACGTGGTCGTCCCCCACGGCGGGAGCAGACGCGTCGCAGCCCAGGTCGATGCCGTCGGCCACCCGGCGGGCGCAGGCCCGGTGCGGCTGCAGACGGGCCGTGGTGGCGATCGCCTCCGCGACCGGCGCCAGCACCGTCAGGGCCCCTGCCAGCAGGCACGGCAGCCACACCGGGTCCGTCCCCGGCTGCGCCCAGGCGGCGAGGAGCAGCGCGACGGCGGTAGCCACCACGACGGCTTCCCGGGCCGTGGTCCCCAGTGCCTCCAGCAGGCGGATGCGGCGCGCCGGCACGTCCATGTGCTCCGCCAGGGCCGACAGGTCGGTCACAGCCTGCTCGCGCCGGCCCAGGACCAGGATCTCTCTCGTGCCAGCCAGGAGGTCGACGACCGTCGAGGACAGGTCCGCCAACCTCGCCTGCTGCGCCTCGCCCCACCGGTCCCCCCGGCCCTGGACCGCGACCGTCACCAGGGCCAGCAGGGAGGTGCCCAGCAGCAGGACCACCGCCATGGCGGGAGAGAGCAGAGCGAGCAGCGGCACCGCCACCAGCACCAGCACGGCGGCGGCCGCCAGCTGGGCGACGGTATGCGCGTAGAAGAACTCGAGCCGTTCGACGTCGGACATCGCCGTGGCCGCCAACCGGCCGGAGTGCACGGCGCGTCGTGACGGCACCCCGCGGGCGTAGCCGTCATACAGGGCCATCCGCAGCCGGGCCAGCACCCGGTAGGCCACGTCGTGAGAGATGTCCATCTCGTGCCAGGTCAGCACCGGCCGCACGAGGGCCAGCAGGACGGCAGCCACCCACCATCCCGGACCGTCGACCCGGCGGTCCACGACGGCGGTGGCGACGAGGTGGGCCGTGGCCACCGACAGGCCCACGAGAGAGACGGCCGCGGCCAGGTCCACCACCGTGGTCCAGGCCAGCGCTGCTCGCTCCGGACGCAGGTGGGGCAGCAGGCGGGCCATGTCCTGGACGGTCGATCGGCCCCCGGTCGTCCCGGGCCCCTCCAGCGCCGCCCGGCCCTGCTTGTCGTCACCGCCGACGGGTGCGGGGACGCCGGTCCCCGCAGGGACACCGTCGTCCACCGGGACGTCGGATCCGCTCGACTCCTCGGCCGGGACCTCGACGACCTTGCCCTCCTCGAGGCGCAGGACCAGGTCGGCGGCGGCCAGGGCCTCGGGGCGATGGGCGATCATCACCACGATCGCACTCCGGGACCGGGTCCGCAGCGTGGCGAGGACCTGACGCGAGGCCCCCTCGTCCAGGGCGCTGGTGGGCTCGTCCAGCAGCAGGAGGTCGGCCCGGGCGAGCAGGGCTCGGGCGACCGCCAGGCGCTGACGCTGCCCGCCCGACAGGTCGTGCCCTGCCTCCCCGATGCGGGTGGCCAGCCCGTCGGGCCAGCCTCGCACCGTCCCGGCAAGCCCCACGGACTCGAGCGCCTCCCACAGCTCTGCCTCCGGGGCGGAGGGGTTGCTCGTGCGCAACGTCTGCGCCACCGTCCCGGGGAAGAGGTAGGAGCGCTGGGACACCACGGCGACGTGGTCCGGGCGCCGGACCGACCCCCGCTGGGGCTGGAGCAGACCGAGAGCCAGGTCGAGCAGCGTCGACTTGCCGGAGCCCGAGGGGCCCGTGAGGGCGACCAGCCGGCCGGGCCGCAGCGCGAGCGTGGCACCGCGCAGGACGGGGACTTCCGGGCCGTAGCTGAACTCGACGTCCTCCAGGACGAGCTCGCGGACCTCCTGGCCCGCGAGCGGGCTCGGCTCGGCGGCCGGTCGCCCGGCGCAAGCCGTGGGCGACGCCACGGCGGACGACCCGGGATGCAGCGCGGCGTCCAGGCTGTCCAGGGCCGACAGCCCCAGGTAGCCGGCGTGCCAGGCCCGTGCCAGGTCACGCACGGGTCGGAAGGCCTCCGAGGCCAGCAGCAGCACCAGGTAGGGCTGAGCCGTCTCGCCACCGCCGGGGCCGAGGCCGACCGCGTGCAGCGCTGCCAGACCTGAGGCCAGCAGCAGACCCGCCTGGATGCCGAGATCGATCAGCCCGGTGTCCAGCAGCGACAGCCGCATCGTCGAGACCGTGTCGCGGTGCAGGGCGTCCGAGCGCGCCGCGAGGGCCGCCCGACGACGGTGCACCGCGCCCAGCACCCGCAGCGTCGGCATGACCCGCAAGGACTCCAGGTGGTCTGCGCTCAGGGCCTCGTAGCTGTCCCAGTGGCTGCGCCCACGCCGCAGGAGAAGCCGGCGCCAGGCGCGCGGCCCCAGGACGGCCACCGCGATGCACGCCGCGAGAGCCGCCGCAGCCCAAGGATCCAGCACCGCGAGCACCACGAGGATCACCGGGCACAGGCACCAGACCTGCAGCGCCGCCGGGATGTAGGTGCTGGCGTAGGCATCGACCCCCTCCACCCCCTCGGTGAGCGCCAGCCGGCGGGCGCCCATCCGGTCGGACGCGTCATACAGCCGAGCCGGGGTCAGCAAGGACCGCAGGACCTGCTCTCGCAGGCATCCACGCACCGCCGCACCCAGACGGGCCGCCGCGCGCGCCTGCGCCAGGACCAGCAGTGCCCGCGTCATCAGGCAGGCCAGCACCCCGGCCACAGGTCCCCAGACGTCCTGCGCAGCCGTTGCCCCCCGCGCCGCGCCCGCGACCCGGGCCAGGGTCAGGGCCAGGCAGATCGCCTGGACCCAGTAGGTGACGGTGACCCCCAGCTGGAGCAGCACGGTCGCGCCGAGCCGTCGAGGATGCCGCGCAGCCAGCCGCCACAGGCGGACGTCGACGGCGCGGGCGACGAGCCTGGTGATCGGTGGATCGGACCGCTCCTCTGCAGCGAGCGGAGCCGGAGCCTCGACGGCGGGGCTGATCATGCGTCCTCCAGGACGAGGGCGTGGCTGACGTGGCCGTGGACCGGGCCGTGGACCCACCCGGACACGGGGCGCCCGCCCCGTCCGGTGGCCAGGGCACGGGTCAGGTCGAGGGCGGCCTGGTGGTGGGCCTGCCACTGCTGGGCCGGGTCAGGCTCGGCGTGGTAGAGCCGGACCGTGCGGCAGCCGTCGATCCAGTGCTGCCCGGAGCACCACGGTCCCAGCGGTGGCCGACCGTGCGCGGTGCCAGCGCCGCCGGCTCGGGTGCGGTCGGTCAGGCTGCGGGGATCCGGGCTGC